>CAXTRZ010000354.1:0-3045 GCA_964246715.1 uncultured Acidobacteriaceae bacterium
ATCGCCCGCCCCGCTCACCAGCACCGTTCCCGCCGCAAACTTCTTCCCGTCCGCCGTAAACTCCTTCTCCGCGACGCTCACCGTCGCCCCCTTCAGCGCATACGGCAGCGCCAGCAGCGTGCTCTGCCCCGTATTCGCAATCGCATACACCCCACCCATGCCCGCCGCCTTGCCCGTCATCGCCACCGGATCGTCCACCTTCTCCATCTTCGCCTGCAAAAACGCCGGGTCTGTCACCCGAACCACCTTCACGTTGAACAACTGGCTGAAGCTCCACCCCGTATCGTCATATGGATGCTTCTGCGCGTCATCCGGAGCCCAGTACTGCCGGTCCAGCAGCGCATCCGCCACACGCGAGTACGGCTGGTCCAGCCGCAGCACAAAACTCCCCGCCGGCAGCGTCTCCGTCGTCGGCTTATCACCCCGCTTCGCCGGAGGCAGCACTGTCGTCGCCGCCTCGCTCAGCCGGCTCACCTCCACGTGCTGCAGCTTCATCACCTGCAGCAGTTGCACCTGCCGGTTCAACTCCGCGTCGTTCGCCGGAAGCACATACGCGCTCGGCCCATCCACCGTCGGCTTCTGCACCGCCCGCTTGCTCTTCAGGTAGTAGTTCTCCAAAAAGTGCTTCGTGTTCTTGGAAAAATACGAGAGCGTCGTCAGCAGTGCCGTCTGCTCATAGTTGTTGTTGTCCCGCTGCGACCACGTCACCACCGGCAGCGGAGGATTCTGCCGGTACCACGTCCGCGAATACTCCTCCGGCTGCAGAATCCGCTTCTCCGTATCCGCGCCGCCGTTCCCAAACGTCTCATACAGCCGGCTGATCCCGTTATGCATCCCTGCCAAAAACATCAGGTACCCCGGACTCCACGTATCGAAGTCCCCATGCGTAAACACGCCCGGCATCCCCATCCCCTGCATCTGCGCCACATTGTTCCAGCCCAGCTCCTGCCACTCATCCGCCAGCGTTGGGTCGATCCAGGCGTTATACGGCCCATCTCCCACCGTGTTGTCATACAAAAACGGCACCGATTCATGCAGGTCGTGCAGCACCTGCGCATGCCAGTCCAGGTATGTGTTCAGCACATTCCTCGTCAGGTCCAGCGTCATGCCCATCGCATCGCGATTGTTGTCATGCGCCACATAGTGTCCCCAGTACACCAGCCTCGGCCACTGCTGCCCCGGATGCGCCTTATGCCACTTGTAGATATCCACCATCCGGTCGCGCCCATCCACCTCCACCACCGGCGTAATCAGCACAATCATGTGGCTTCGTATGTACTTGATGTACGGCGAATCATCCACCGCCAGCCGGTACGCTAACTCCATCAGCGCCGTCGGAGCGCCCGTCTCCGGGGAGTGGATCGTCCCGGTAATGTAGTACACCGGCACCGACTTATCGACCAGCTCCTTCGCCTTTGCATCATCCAGCCCAATCGTCCGCGGATCGGAGAGCTGCGCCAGCCGCTGCCCGTTCGCCTTCGCATCCTTCAGCAGGCTCTCGTCGGCAATCGCGGCGGCGATCATCTCGCGCCCCTCTTCCGTCTTGCCGATCGTCATCACCTGCACCCGAGGCGTGCTCGCCGCCAGCAGCCGGAAGTACTTGTACACATCCTCCGCGTACGGCAACATGTCCGGAGCACCGGACACATCCCCCAGCACCTTCATCGGCGTCGGCACCGTCTTGCTCGCCGGAAGCTCATTCACCAGCGGCGACCCGAACCGCACATCCGTCGTGTACTGCTTAATCTTGGCCGAGTAGGCCTCGTCAATCGCCTGCTTCGGATCCCGGTCGAACTCCGTGTTCATCCGGTTCTTCATCGACGCGCTGACCTTCATGCTCGCCTTCGCCGCATCCTGCCCCACCGGCTGGGACGTCGACTGTGTCACGCCCTGCGCCGGCATAGCCGTCCCCACCGGGTTCGTCTGAGGCGCACTCTGGCCAGACACACTCTGGCTGAACAGGGAGACACTCACGCACAGCAGCAGCGACGCGCAGGAAGAAGGGAAGCAGAATTTCGGCATACCCCACTATAAACACTGTCGTCTGCCCCTCGAGCCCTCAACCGGTCGTCATTCTGGCAAAGCCAGAATCTCACTATTTGTTCTTTGCCGTTGCCCTTGCTCTTGGCCTTAACTCCTCACCCCCGAGGTAACTTTCCACCGCTCAAAGGTACAGGGTTCCCCACCCTCCTACAAGGTCGGTCCAGACCTAAGCTCTATCGAATGAATAATTTGCACATTATGATACGGGGAGGGCCCCCCGTCTAAGACTCCGTCTGCTCCCGTACATCGATGTACTCCTCCGAGTACGGCCGCCGCAAAAACGTCGTCCACAGGTAGTTAATCGAGTACCGGCCCGCCATCGTCAGAATCCCCTCTTTCAGCAGCCGCCGCGCCGAAGAGAGCATCTTCAGCTTGAACGTGAACCGCACCGTGCCAATCCGATTCAGCCGCCGCGCCAGATCCGTATCCTCGCCATAGAACGTGATCGCCGTATTGAACCCGCCAATCCGCTCCAGCGCCCGCCGCGACACCACAAAGTTCCCGCCCTGCACCATCGACCCCACGCCCAGCACATACCGGTTCAGCACATACGTCACCCACGCTGTGAAGTAGAACACCCGCACCAGCATCGACTGCCGGGCCGTCAGGTCGTAGTACACCAGCGGCCCGCTTAGGCTCGCAATCTCCGGCTCGAACTTGAACGTCTCCAGCACCTGCTTGACCCCCCCCTCCGGCAGCCGCGAGTCCGCATCCACATTCGCAATCAGCTCCCCCGTACTCGCCTCAAACCCCGCCTGCCGCGCCCACGTCAGCCCCTTACGCATCTCATCCACCAGCGTCACCTCCGGGTACCGCAGCGCCACCTCTCGCGTCCCGTCCGTGCTCGCATTGTTCACCACAATGATCTCCACCACCTCGTCCATCCCGCGCACCTCCCGCAGAATCGACTCCACACAAGCTGCCAGGTACCGCTCTTCGTTGTACGCCGGAATCACAAAGCTCAGTCGCATACCCCGCACGATACTCACCCCACATTGCCCC
>CAXTRZ010000355.1:0-2282 GCA_964246715.1 uncultured Acidobacteriaceae bacterium
GAGCAGGAGACCGAGAAGGATGATGAAGGCGCTGTCTTGAAAGCTAGGCATAACTAATAGGGATGATAAAGCAGTTGTCCGTTGTCCGTTCTCAGAACCCCGTTGTCCGTGAGTTGCGTCTTTTGGGGGGATTGGGTGTCTAATAGGCATGGGCGATTCTGGTCGTCTGCTATGTGGGTTGCAACATCCCCGTGGATTGGGTTCCGGCGAGCGCCGGCGGCAGCGAATCCACTGCAACCGTAATAGATATGTGCTTTCAACATCCCCGTTTCACGGCTTGCCCGAGCTGGCCGGTGAGACTGAAGGCGAGTCAAATCGTGAGTGGAGTTCTTTTTACAGAGGGCGTGGGCAGTGCCATGGCTGAGGCGTGCTCGCTGGATCATTATTTGTCCCAACCGGACCATACGATGGATGCCCGCATTGTTGCTGCGCGGGCGAGACTGGGCAAGCAGGCGGTCATCCTGGGGCATCACTACCAGCGGGATGAGGTAATCCGGTTTGCGGATTTTACCGGCGACAGTTACAAGCTGAGCAAGGTGGCGGCGGAGACGGATGCGAAGTTCATCCTGTTCTGCGGGGTTCACTTTATGGCCGAGAGCGCGGATGTGCTGGCGCAGCCGTGGCAGACGGTGATCTTGCCGGACCTGAATGCAGGGTGCTCGATGGCGGATATGGCCGAGATTGGGCAGGTGGAGGATTGCTGGGACAGCCTGGAGAGGCAGTTGTCCGTTGACCGTTCTCCGTTCTCCGTGGTGCCGCTGACGTATATGAATTCGGCGGCGGATATTAAGGCGTTCTGCGGGGAGCGTGGGGGATTGGTTTGCACGTCGTCCAATGCGCGTGGGGCGTTTGAGTGGGCGTTTGCGCGTGGGGAGAAGATTCTGTTTCTGCCGGATCAGCATCTGGGGCGGAATACGGCGTGGGCGATGAGGATTCCGATGGAGCAGATGGTGGTATGGGATCCGTACATGATTAACGGCGGGGTAGATGCGGCGCGGCTACGGGCGGCGAAGGTGATCCTGTGGAAGGGCCACTGCAGCGTGCATCAGCGATTTCTGCCGCAGCATGTGGACCGGATAAGGGCGGAGGAGCCGGGCATGCAGGTGATTGTGCATCCGGAGTGCCGGTGGGAGGTGTGCCAGAAGGCGGATGCACTGGGGTCTACGGAGAAGATTATTGAGTACATTGAGCAGGCTCCGGAGGGAGCGAGCTTTGCGGTAGGGACGGAGATTCATCTGGTGAACCGGCTGGCGGCGCGCTTTGCTCCGCTGGGCAAGCGGGTGATTACGCTGGATGATGCGGGATGTCTGTGCACGACGATGTACCGGATCTCGCCGGCGCATCTGGCGTGGGCGCTGGAGAATCTGGCGGATGGGAATGTGGTGAATCGGATCAAGGTTTCGGAGGAGACGAAGCATTGGGCGAAGGTGGCGCTGGACCGGATGTTAGAGGTTAAGGTTGGTTAGAGGTGCTGGGATAGAGGAGAGCGGTCGAGCTCCGCTCGATACCCCACCCTGCCCGACGATGAAAACCGTCGGTCGAGGATGGGGCACCCGTAGCCGGAGGTTTAGGTGAGTAAGGTGTTTACATTGGGGGAGGCGCAGGTGCTGCTGCCGGTGCTTGGGGCGCTGGTGAGGCGGGCGCGGGAGGCGGCGGTGCGGGCCAATGAACTCGACGGCGAGCTGCAGGAGCTGAGCCAGAGGATCTTTCTTTCCGGCGGGATGCATGTGGATGTGCCGGCCGCGGCGAGGCGGCGGGCGGAGCGTGACAAGGCGGTGCAGGAGGCGAAGTCGACGATTGAGGAGATTGAAGAGATTGGGGCGAAGGTGACGGACCTGAGCGAAGGGGCGCTGGAGGTACCGAGCCTGCTGGAGGGACGGCCGGTGCTGCTGTGCTGGACGCTGGGGGAGGCGGAGATTGCGCATTGGCGGGAGCCGGAGGACGAGGCAGACGTGCGGCGGGACGTGGATGGGCGATTCGGACGCGGAGAGCGGCCGAACTGAACTCGGCCGGAAGAGTCACCCCTCCGGGGTATTTTGCGTAAAGTCTTGCATCGAGATAGTTTAGTCTCGGACCTCCATTCTGATTGCACCAAGGAGTGTGCAGACGTTCAGGACAAAATGTGGAGACGGTTCTCAGAATTAGGACTTTTGACGATACCGTTGCGCAGGTAAGAGTCAGCCGGATTCAGGCAAGGGGCGGCCCAGATGGGCTGCTCTTTTTCTTTGGTGTGCTAGTCTGGGCCACAACTCTGAGTCGAGTGTTTGGGGAGACGGAAGGCA
>CAXTRZ010000355.1:2319-3036 GCA_964246715.1 uncultured Acidobacteriaceae bacterium
CCGGCCTATGAGCTGAGGCCGCTGACGACGGGCGAGGTGCTGGACCGGACGTTCTTTTTGTACAGGAACCATTTTTGGCTATTTGTGGGGATCTCGGCGGTGGCTTCGTCGATCACGGTGGTGACATCGATTTTGCAGCAGATTTATCTGTACTTCCATAAACTGCCTGTGGCCAGGGCTGTGCCGGGTCAGCCTCCCGATCTTTCGGCGGCGTTTGCCAACCTGGGGGCGATTTTGTGGATGTCTCTGGTGGCGGGACTGCTGTACCTGGTGGTGTACAGCGTGACGCAGGCTGCGACGGTGTCGGCGGTTACGGCGATTTATCTCGGTGAGGCGACGTCGCTGCGGGATGCGTTCAAGTCGGTGATTGGGCGGTGGGGACGGTACCTGTTGATTGCGCTTTGGCAGGCCTGGAGCGGCATATGGTTCTATGTTCTGGTGGCGCTGCCGGGATTTGCCGGGATGGTGTTTTTGACGCGGAAGGGTGCGGCGACCCCGGCTCCGACCGCGATGCTGGCAATGTTTGTGCTGCTGATGATCGTGGGGTCGTTTGGTGGGCTTATTTATGGGGTGATTGCGTATATCCGGAACTCGCTGGCGGTGCCCGCGGAGGTGATGGAAGGGCTGACGGTGCGGAAGGCGATGCGGCGGAGTAAGACGCTGGCGGCGGGAACGAAGGGGCGGATCTTTCTGCTGTTTCTGCTGCTGGGGGCGATC
>CAXTRZ010000356.1:0-3021 GCA_964246715.1 uncultured Acidobacteriaceae bacterium
TCCTTACCCTCCCCCTCGTCCTCATCACCTTCTTCTTCTCCCTCACCGGCCGCTTCCCCCTCCATCGCCGAGTCGCCCGTTACACCTTTCCCCTCTGGCTCTAAGTCTCCGTCTCCGGCGTCCTCGTCTACGCCATGCTCGCTGCATACCGCTAGCCAGCCTTTTCTGCTCTTGCTGATAACGAAGAACGTACAACGGACAACCGTCTTCATGCGCCCCGACACCCGCAAACTCCTCACCTCCGGACTGGCCATCTTCTCCACTGGAGTCGCCGCCGCCGCGCTGGCCGAGTTCACCTTCGGCGGCATCGGCCACCAAGGGCCCCACACCAACGCCGGCTGGCTCTGCCTCATGGTCGCCATGGGCTGCCTTCCCACCGGCCTTCTCACCCTCCTCCTCGCCCTCTCCAAACTCATCGGCGACCAATCCCGCTAACCCCTGAATCGCATATCATTTCCTTGCGACCGGCGGGAGCACCACGCGAAGCGCTATACGCCACGAAGTGGTGCTATTCTCAACCTCTAAAATCAGCACGCATCAGGAGCACCCCAGATCATGGCAAAAGGCGTCAACAAAGTCTTCCTCCTCGGCAACGTCGGCAAAGACCCCGAGATCCGTTCCACCGCAAACGGCATGCAGGTCGCCAGCTTCTCCCTCGCCACCGCCGAGCGCGCCAAAGGCTCTGACGGCCAGTGGACCGACAAGACCGAGTGGCACAACATCGTCTGCTTCCAGCGCACCGCGGAAGTCGTCCGCGACTACGTCAAAAAAGGCTCCCAGATCCTCGTCGAAGGTAAGATCCAAACCCGCTCCTGGGATGACAAGGCCTCCGGCGAAAAGAAGTACAAGACCGAGATCCTCTGCAACGAGCTCACCCTGCTCGGCGGTAAATCCGGCGGCTCCGAAGGTGGCAGCAGCTACTCCGGCGGGGCCTCCCGCCAGTCCGGCGGAGGCCAGTCCTCCAGCAGCTATGACCAGCGTCAGCCCGCCTCCACCCCCGACTACGGTGACTCCGGCATCACCGACGACGACATCCCCTTCTAGGATGATGTCTCAGCCATTGCATAAAGCACGTCATTCTGGCATAGCCAAAATCTCTGTCTTTGCACTTTGGCCCCCCCCTTAAAGTTCACTTAGTAAAGAGCTTTTGAGACAGGACGCTAGCCCCGCTCCATCTTCACTCCCAGAGCTCCCCTCACACCGGGGAGCTTTTTCCCGTTAGCTCCAATCCAAGCCCGTGAAATCGCTCCCACATATCATTGGCAAGGTTCCTGATCCTCTTTGCGTCCGTGGCAGCATCTCCTTCGCGCCCTCTGCGCACCGTCTTTCTCTGTAAGCCTCCTTGGCCCTTCGTCTCCTTCATGCTCGTTCTTGCCTTTCCTGCATCACGTCGCACGATTCCAAAGACAAGAACCCGCCTCTCGAGTAGCCTGTGTAAGACATAAAACTGACATGCCTCACAAGGAGTGACGATTGAGCGAAACGCAAAGGAACAAGCCGGGGAGCGACATTGCGCCCCCATGTCTCATGGTGGTCTTCGGAGCGACGGGCGATCTCTTTCGCCGCCTGCTCCTTCCCTCTCTCTTCAACCTCGCCTGCGGCCACAAGCTCCCGGACGACTTCGTCCTCCTCGGCTTCGCCTTTGAAGACTGGACAGACGACCGCTTCCGGACCCACATCGCCGACAGCCTCCACGAGTTCCGCAGCGGCGACGCCCCCGAGGACGTCATCCAATGGATGCAGGAGCGCGCCTTCTACAAGCAGGGCGACTTCAGCAAAACCGAGTCCTTTGAAGGCCTGAAATCCGCCGTCGAAGCTCTCGAGTCCGCCCACCAGACCCTTGGCAATCGCCTCTTCTACCTCGCCGTAGCCCCGGCCTTCATCAGCCCCGTCGTCAAGCAGCTCGCAGACCTCAAGCTCACCGAGAAGACCGAAGACACCTGGCGCCGCATCATCGTGGAAAAGCCCTTTGGCCATGACCTCGCCTCCGCCCAGCAGCTCAACAAGGAGCTCCTCAGCGAGGTCGGCGAAGACCAGCTCTATCGCATCGACCACTTCGCCGGCAAGGGCGCCGTCCAGGACCTCACCGTCGTCCGCTTCGCCAACTCCATCTTTGAGCCACTCTGGAACCGCAACTTCATCGACAACGTCCAGATCACCGCCGCTGAAAACGTCGGACTCGAAGGCCGCGCCGGCTTCTATGAGCACTCCGGCGCCCTCCGCGACATGGTCCCCAACCATCTCGCATACCTCCTCTCGCTCGTCGCCATGGACCCGCCCGTCAGCCTCAGCGCTCAGCACACCCGCGAAAAGCAAGCCGAAATCCTCGAAGCCGTCCGGCCCATTCCTCCTGGCGAAGTCGACCAATGGGCCGTCCGCGGACAATACGGCAGCGGCCACACCGAGAAGGGCGATCTCATCGCCTACCACGACGAAAAAGACGTTCCCGCCGACTCCTTCACCAACACCTACGTCGCCCTCTGCCTCATGGTCGATCACTGGCGCTGGCAGGGTGTCCCCTTTTATCTCCGCACCGGCAAGCGTCTGAAGCATGCCCTGACCGAGGTCGTCATCACCTTCAAAAAGCCACCCATCGACCTCTTTGAGAAGGCCGCAGAGAGCGAGATACAGCAAAACCGCATCATCTTCCGCATTCAGCCTGACGCCGGCATCACCATCGCCTTCGACAGCAAGACCCCGCACCTCGCCCTCAACACCCAGAGCGGCCAGTTCACCTTCTCGCTCCCGCAAAGCCCCATCGGCAAGTACTCCAAAGGGTACGAGCGCCTCCTCTACGACTGCATGAGAGGCGACCCCAAGCTCTTCAACTCGGCTGCCATGATCGATGCCGGCTGGCGCATCATCCAGCCCATCCTCGACGCCATCCACGAGCACGAGCAGTCGCTGCTGGCGGACGCGCTGATCCAGCTGCAGGAGATCGACGGGCTGCGCATCCTGGGCCCGGCTGAACCCGCCGACCGGGGCACGGCCATCTCGTTCGAGGTGGACGGGGTCCACCCG
>CAXTRZ010000357.1:0-3018 GCA_964246715.1 uncultured Acidobacteriaceae bacterium
CCCCACATGCGCTACGCTTGGGTTCATGTCCACCGCCAAGAACGTCGCGCCCGCTCTGACCTTCCCCCCTGCCGCATCCATGGACATCCTCTTCTCCCATCGGCAGATCGCGGACCGCGTCGCCGCCATCGGCACGCAAATCTCTGCCGACTACGAAGGCCAGTCGATCGTCCTCATCGGTGTCCTCAAGGGCGCGGCCATCTTCCTCGCAGACCTCGCCCGCGCCATCACCGTGGACAACACCTTCGACTTCGTCGCCGTCTCCAGCTATGGCCGCGCCCGCGTCTCCAGCGGCGCCGTCAAGCTCATCAAGGACATCGACAACCCCATCGAGGGCAAGCACGTCATCCTCGTCGAAGACATCCTGGACACCGGTCTCACCCTCAGCTATCTCCGCGGCCTCATGCTCCAGCACAAGCCCGCCTCGCTCAAAATCGCCACCTGCCTGGACAAGCCGGAGCGCCGCCTCGTCCCCATCGAAGCCGACTACACCGCCTTTTCCATCCCCAACCGCTTCGTCATCGGCTACGGTATGGACTACGCCGAGGTCTACCGCAACCTTGCCGACATCCGCCTCTTCCCTGAAGAACTCGCCGGCCACTAAACCCGGCACACCCACAGGGCCACCATCATGCTGGCGATCCTCCGCACCATCATTCACGTCATTAACTCCATCCTGCACCTCGTCGCCATCACCCTCGTCACCGGTGGCTCCATCCTCGTCTCCGCTCTCGTCATTCTGCTCATCGCCGCCGCCTTCCTCGGCCTCTCCAGCCTCGGCCTCTTCTCCTTCGCCCGCAGAAAGCGCAACAAATAGCGTACTTGCCGATGCACGCTAAGCGACGCCGCGCACCCACTCACCCAATGCCGTTAATGCCGTCCAGAGGTAGCGCTTCGCACCCGCCATCAAGAACGGCCGACCCGTCGCCTCTTCTAAACCGCACCCAGTCCGCGAGCACCGAGCAAAACAGTACCCGGTACGATCAGCTCTTGCTGGCCTCGTTCGGACTCTTCTCCTGTGGCTTGATGGTGCTCCGCACCACCATGAACTTGTTCAACGTATCGAACCAGAACGGCGCACCCAGTGAGATGGCCATCCCTGTAATACCCCACCCCAGCATCAGTCCCAAACACCTCCACGTTGTGACGCGGATCAACTTCCAATCCCTGTCGATTGGTTTCTGGGTTTTAGGATCTTTACCCGGAAACACGGTATTCCAGCCCCGGTAGAGGTACTCGCCTGGGGTCTCCTTCCACCCCACGGGAAGCAACGCTGAGTCGGTCACTCCCTTAAAGTCGTCAACGGATTGCTGCAGTTTGCCCCTAAGTTCGTCGACCGAAGCGTTGCCCGGCCCGGGAGGCTGCGGCGGCGCGTCCTTATGATTCTTCGCGTATTCGTCCGCCGCGTTCACCATCGCGAGACGGGTATCCCGGTCGAACCAAAGCGTCTGGGCCACATGCAGCGAGTTAACGTTGAAGCTCACAGCCAACAGCAGACCGATGATCAGCAGAATCTTTTGCGTATACCGCTTGTACCAGCCGGAGGCGCGATCCATCGAGTCGTTATACCAGTTCTCCAGGCTCGTGTGGAACGCCTTCAGATCCCCCTTGGCGTTCAGCGCCAGCGCATACATCGCCTGTCCTGCCTTATTGTCGTTGTAGCTCCAGTTGTGCTCCGCCAGGGCCTGCGTGATGGAGTTCATCATCTCGTCGCCGGTTGCATTCTTGGCGTTCAAAATGTCGATCATCGCGAGCGCGAAGGTGCGCGACGGAATATAGGCAGGAAGCAGCGTCTGCGGGGTCATGCTCGTCAAAGGCTTTTCACATCGCAGTTTCACCCAGGCCTGCAGCCGGCTGCGAAGCGCGCCAACCATCTTCTCCCGCCAGGTGAGCGCGGGAACCGCCACACCCTTCAGATCATTCTCAGGGTCCGAGTACAGTCCGCGGATCAGCCCGTGATTGTATAAAGCATCCGCCAGGTCACTCCCAAACAACGAGTCGCCGGAGAACAGGCTGCGTATCCCGCGCAGGAGGTTCGTCGGACGAAGCTGGAGAAACGAAGAGATGATCTCCTGTCCCACGGACGCAATCAGGCTCATCAGCAGGTACACAAACGCCATCCCAATGGCGACATCAAGAACAACCGAACCAAACATGGCAGACTCCACGCCGGCATGGATTTCAAACGGTATGTCCTTTTACGTCGGCCGCGAAGCCAAGTCAAGTCCAATTCGCTGAGAAAGATAGCGGACTGCTTCCAGCCCTACGAAACTCCTTCTTCCGCTCCTCTTCGCTTTCCTCTCCTTCGCGTCTAACCTGAAGCGAAGCCCGTGACCACTCAAGAAAAACTCGAGATCCTCGCCGACGCCGCCAAGTACGACGCCTCCTGCGCCTCTTCCGGCGCCAAGCGTTCCGGCAACGGACAAGGCATCGGCCACTCGGACGGCATGGGCATCTGCCACTCCTACACCCCGGACGGCCGCTGCGTCTCCCTGCTCAAAATCCTCCTCACCAACGTCTGCACCTACGACTGCGTCTTCTGCGTCAACCGCGTCTCATCGGACATCCGCCGCGCCCGCTTCACCCCGGAGGAGGTCGTTACCCTCACTCTCGACTTCTACAAGCGCAACTACATCGAAGGCCTCTTCCTCTCCTCCGGCATTATCCAGTCGCCGGACTACACCATGGAGCAACTCATCTCCGTCGCCAAAACCCTGCGCCAAACGCATCACTTCGGCGGCTACATCCACCTCAAGGCCATTCCCGGAGCCTCGCAGCTCCTTATCGACGAAGCCGGCCTCCACGCCGACCGCCTCTCCGCCAACATCGAGCTTCCCACCCAGCAGGACCTCGTCCAGCTCGCCCCGGAGAAGAAGTCCGCCGTCATCGAGTCCACGATGTCCCAGATCGCCATCCGCAAGGACGCGGCCGACGCAGACCGCAAGCAGTCCACGCTCGCACCCAAATTCGCCGCCGCCGGCCCATCCCCCCAGATGGTCATCGGCGCCCCCCCCGCCC
>CAXTRZ010000358.1:0-3014 GCA_964246715.1 uncultured Acidobacteriaceae bacterium
CTCCACGCTCGCTCTTCAGCGCCACATACCTCGCCTCAACCTCCGCCGTCGTCCTCAACCTGCCGTCCGCCAACTGCCCTCCGCTGGAGTTCTCCATCCCCCGATGTTAGACTCACTCCTGTGCCGGGTCCTACGCGACGTAATCCCGCCAACCCCGCCAGGTCCGGAAGGAAGCAACGGTAACGGGCTAGTACGGGCGCAGTGGGTCACCCGGCCAACCTCCATCCCCAAAACATATCCTGCCGGACGGGCCGACTGCGCGTCGCGCGGTCTCTTCGCGGCGTGCTTACCGGCCGTGTCACTCCGTCCACCCGTATTACGAACGTTCTTCGGCACATGCCGAGCATCGCTTGGACCCCAAGCCCTCTGAATCACCCCACCAGGCCACACGTCACGAAGTGACCGCCCCGCGCGTAGCGGGCCCGTCCGGCAGGACATATCTTTCTAGCCGCTCCATTCTTTCTGAACGCACGATCAATTAGACTCTTCCCAAAACGATCAAGCCCGCTCCAAAAGTCTCGTATCATGGAGCAGCATCGTTGTTGAGGTGATCCATTTGTCTTTGTCCCTGAAGCCCCGCACATCCGTTCGCGCCAAAATCTCCTCCGTCGGGGTCTACGTCCCACCCAAACTCCTCACCAACAAAGACCTGGAAACCATGGTCGCCACCAGCGACCAGTGGATCACCGAGCGTACCGGCATCCGCGAGCGCCACATCGTCACCCCCGGCACCGCCACCTCCGACCTCGCCGTCGAAGCTGCCAAACTCTGCCTCGCCAGACGCGGCATCACCCCGGCTGAGGTCGAAGTCATCATCGTCGCCACCGTCACCCCGGACATGATGTTCCCCGCCACCGCCTGCCTCGTCCAGGATAAACTCGGCGCCTCCCGCGCCTGGGGTTTCGATCTCTCCGCCGCCTGCTCCGGCTTCCCCTACGCCCTCCAGGTCGGCGCCAAGCTCATCGAGTCCGGCGTCCAGAAAAAAGTCCTCGTCATTGGCGCCGACGTCATGTCCAGCATCATCGACTACACCGACCGCACCACCTGCGTCATCTTCGGCGATGGCGCCGGCGCCGTCCTGCTGGAACCGTGCGAACCCGCGAGCGATGGAAAACCAGCCGAAGTCGGCCTCGTTGACTACTTCCATGAGATCGACGGATCCGGAGCCGTCGCCCTCAACATGCCCGGCGGCGGCAGCCTTCACCCCGCCACAGCCCATACCGTCGCCGGCAAGATGCACTTTGTCCACCAGGACGGCGCCGCCGTCTATAAGTTCGCCGTCCGCAAGATGGCCGAGGCCGCCGAGACCATCCTCACCCGCAACGGCGTCACCGGCAAAGACCTCGCCTGCTTCATTCCCCACCAAGCAAACAAGCGCATCATCCTGTCCACCGCAGAGCGCCTCGGAATGAGCGAAGACTGCGTCGTCATCAACATTGACCGCTTCGGCAACACCACCGCCGCCACCATCCCTCTCGCCATGCAGACCGCCCTCGACGAAGGCCGCCTCAAGAAAGGCGACCTCGTCCTCCTCGCCAGCGTCGGTGCCGGCTTCACCGTTGGAGCCACCCTCCTCCAATGGGAATTTTAGGCGCTTCATCAGACAGCTTAGCCGTTGTTCTCGATGTTCGAAATGCGTGTCTCATGGCTACGAATGATTGAAACCAGGTCGATCATGCTGCTTGCCAGCTGGCGAAGGTCAATGGCGAGTAATTCGACTGTTTGCGTGAGCGCTTCATGCCGTTCGGTTAATCTCTCAAGTCGCTCGTCAATGTTCATGATGGATCTCCTCCGTACCTCTTAACGGTAATGCTACCGTGAATGTCGCATGATGTTCCCGCTGGTCGCAGAGGAGCCGTGTCGACCAAAAAGGGCGTGTCCGCCCCGCGCGTAGCGGGCCTGTCAGGCAGGACACTTTAACGAAAGTGAACTGACCACTCGTCCGTTTTGTACACTGTTCGAATCATCAGGAGACTCCGCCATGCACCATGACCCCATCTGGATGCGCACCCTCCTCGGCGCCCACGTCGCTGCCGGCTTCTCTTCCTTCCTGCTCGCCCCCGTCGCCCTCGCCACCGCCAAAGGCGGCAAGCAGCATAAACGATGGGGCATGGTCTACCTCTGGTCCATGGGCATCGTCGCCGCCACCGCCCTCCCCATGGCCCTCTTCCGCCCCGTCCTCTTCCTCGCCCTCGTCGCCGTCTTCAGCTTTTACGCCGCCTTCTCCGGATACCGCGTCCTCAAACTCAAGGACCTCGCCCGCGGCGGCTCGGCTCAGTTCATTGACTGGTTCGCCGCCCTCTTCACCTTCATCTCCAGCGCCTGCCTCGCTCTCTTCGGCATCGTCAAACCCGCCTGGGTGCAACACTTCGGCATCGTCGCCGTCGTCTTCGGCATCCTCGGCATGCGCCTTGCCGCCATCGAGATCCTCAAGTTCCTCCGCAAACCCACGGACAAGATGTTCTGGTGGTACACCCACCTCGGCAACTTCATCGGCAGTTACATTGCCGCCTGGGCCGCCTTCTCCGCCGTCACTGTCGGCCCATACTTCCAAACCGCCAACATCTTCGTCTGGCTCTGGCCCACTGCCTTCGGCGTCCCCGCCATCGTCCTCACCACCGCCTACTACAAGCGCAAGTTCACTCCCAAACCCAAACTCCCCCAAGCCCAACTCGCTTGATCCTCTAAATACGCGAAGAGTCAAAGCTGTGCGAAGCACCGCCTAACCGGTGTGAGGGCGCTTTTGCGTTCGTTTTAACCCGCTGAAGCCACGGCCCTCACGTTGTGGCTCTGCTTCCAAAGCTGCCAGAACGCATAGCCCACGCTTCCCAGGATCGCCACCCAGATCCCCGCCAGCACCGGCGTTCCCCATCGCAGGATAAACTTGTTCCACACCACCAGCACTGCCTTGCCGTAATAGATCCCCACCCCAGCCGCGATCCCGTGCCGAACGACTCGGCTCACCGTAAACGCCCACATAAACTTCTTCCGGCTCATCTTCAGCGCACCCGCCG
>CAXTRZ010000359.1:0-3013 GCA_964246715.1 uncultured Acidobacteriaceae bacterium
AAGCGCATCTCTTTGCCATGTCAAACATTTTGGGCATAATATACTTGACTAACCAGAATTAGAGCAGTTCTTTTGGCTTGACTGCCAGCGCGTTAGCGATCTTCTCCAGAATCAGCAGCCCCGCCTCTTTTTGCCCCAACTCAAGCCTAGCGAGATGCGCGGGTTCTATCCCAGCGTGGTCTGCCAGCATTCTCTGTGACCAGCCTTTAGCGGTTCGCAATTCTGCGATGCGCTTCCCGACGCGAATGCAGATCGACGAAGCGGTTACATCCCCCGCAAACTTCTCGGTTGCCATCTCTCCAGAATGGGGATAATCTCACCCGTGTTGCTGTCCTATGGAGCAGTTGGAGATGCGAATGAAGCTCATCGTTTTGGCAGTGTTCTTATGGCAGGCAGCACCCACCCACCACACGATTTTCGTGGTCGATAAGGTCACGGAAAGGGCTGAGGCGCACAACACCCTAGGCGGGGTCGGGGCTTCGTCTGGGGAGCATCATTCCGCGCCCGTTGTGATGTCTGAGTTTGGAAAGAAGTGCTCAATTGTGACTTTCACTCAGGATCGATCCGTCGCTGACTACATCTTGGAGACGCAGCCTGGAGGATCAACCCTTACTGATTCAAAGGCCAATGTTCTGTACGTATCGCCAGCCAAGACATTGAAAAATATGGTTAAGGACGTTTGCGGATTTGTCTCGGCGCGGTAGGCTTCCCCTTATGGGGCCGCAACGCGAAATTCGGCTAAAACTCAGTCGTGCCGAAAAGCACATCTGTGATTTGGACTCGGCTATCCGATTGTTCTGTGAATCGAAGCCCTACATCCTGACCGCCAAGCCTCATCGAATAGCTGAACTTGACCACATCAGTTTCATCGTCGAATCTGTACAACCTATTCCCAGTGACATCAGCCTCATCATCGGCGATACCGTCCATAACCTGCGAAGTGCCCTCGACCACCTCGCCTACCAGCTCGTCCTTGCGAATGGGGAATCCCCTTCCCGTAATACCGAGTTTCCGATTGGGGATCCCGCCAAGGAGTACACAACGTCGATCCACGGAGGAAAAATACACGGCATGGCGTCCGAGGCAAAAGACATCATCCGAAGCATACAGCCGAGTAATACAGGGAATATGACCCTCTGGAACCTCCATACCCTCGACATCGCAGACAAGCACCGTTTGCTCGTTACAGCGCATCAGCGGCTTGAGCAATGGGCTGCTGGGCCTATCGTGTTCGAGACCTATCCCCTGCCTCTTATGGAAGGCGAAAGCGTCATGAACATCCCCCGAAGCACCTATGAACGATATGCGCACGAGGATTATCAAATCGCCATCGACATAGCGTTCGGCGAGACGGAGATCGCGGCATATGAGGCTGTTGTGCCGTATCTTCGACAAACGGCGGATATAGTCAGCGACACCATCAGGCTGTTCGACCGTTTTCTTTGATTGACTTTGGGCACACATCGGCGCATCCTCATTTCTGAGGTTCTATGCAATCCGACGCGAAACGCTCGAATCCGGCCAAGGACATCAAGAGCGAAATCGTGTCACCTCAATATCAGGCGTTCAAGGATTTGCTTCGCAAGGTCGTCAAACCTGCTAACGCTTCTTTGCGCCCCGCTTCATCCCGTAAGGGCTAGGCTTACGCTGTCGCCCCTACCCTCCCCGTCAGTTCGGCGTAGGTGAGTTGACGCCCTACGATGTCTTTCAAAACTGACTTGAAACGACCTGCATCATCTATGTCCTTACGGTTGTTGAACCTAAACATCTGCTCACTCAAGTAGCGATAGAGATGGAACGGTTCCACACTAATGTACGTCCCGCCCATCGTGCGCTTCAGGACACTCCAGAAGTTCTCAATTCCATTGGTGTGAACGTGGCCGCGCATAAGCCTCAGCATGGTTGATGATTTCGTGCGTTAGCCGAGTCCCTTTGTAAGCGTGTAGCTCATCCGTGATGAGAGTGGCGTCAACCGATGCATTAGCTTCAATCATGGCGTGCAGAGCGGCCCGACTGCGCTCATCCACTATGCTCGTGCGGACCTTGCCGCCACGCTGAAGCATCCCCACAACAATAGTCTTTCCTTTGTTCGGCGTGGCGATCTTCCGTTTGCGGTCTTTCTCATGCATATTCTTAGCCTTGCCGCCGTGGAAAGTCTCGTCCATCTCGATAACGCCAGTCATGAGCGTGGCGTCGTTGTCTTCCATGGCCTTGCGGATACGGGCAAGCATGTGCCAAGCACTCTTTTGCGTCACTCCGATGGTGCGTCCAAGCTCATGCGATGAAACACCGTTGCGGCAGTTGGCAAGCATCCACATGGCGACAAACCACTTGTCTAGGCTCAGTGGAGAATCATGAAAGATGGTGCCCTGCTTGACGCTGAACTGTTTCTTGCAGCCACGACACTTCCAACGCTTCTGATTGGCGAGCCACAGGCAGTTATCAATCTCACCGCAACCTTCGCAAACAATCCTGCCATCGGGCCAACGCATCTCTGCGACCGCATTGATGCAAGTCTGCTCATCGGAGAAGTGGTTGATTGCTTGCTGTAATGTCTTTGGGTATGCCATGTCTGCCTCGCAAATACAGAATACGAAAAGCAAACTGGTTAGTCAAGTATATTATGCCCAACATTTTTTACACACCCGCCCATAGCGTCCCGGTCGATCTCACGAGCACTCGCCAAACTGCCGATAAACTAGACCGGTGCTCCAGACCCTGCAACGCACCCAAACCCAATCCGCAATCCGCGCCCTCACCTACTGGCATCTGCTCTCCCTTGACGCCCCCAGCGTAGCCGCCCTCTGGACCTTATTCATCGCCCGCACCGCCCACACCGCCGTTCCCGCAACCTCCATCGCCGCCATGTTCCTGGCCGTCTGGATCCTCTACGCCGCCGACCGGCTCCTGGACTCCCGCTCCCATGACACACCGCACCTCGAAGCCCGCCACCACTTCCACTATCAGCATCGCCGCCTCTTCCGTCTCGGCATCCTGGCTGCCTCTCTCGCCT
>CAXTRZ010000360.1:0-3003 GCA_964246715.1 uncultured Acidobacteriaceae bacterium
GTTAACGTCCAGACTGACCTGAAGATGGCGAAATCCGACATTCCTCAGATCGGCCTTGCCAACTCCCCGCTCGTCGGCATGAGCATGGGCAATGGAAAGGGTACCGGCCTCGGCAGCGGCAACGGCAACGGCATCGGACCCGGCAGCGGCGGCAACACCGGCGGCGGCTTGGAGCGCATCGGCGGCAGCGTCTCCGCGCCGGTCGTGCTCTACCAGCCCGAGCCCGAGTTCAGCGAAGAGGCCCGCAAGGCCAAGGTGGCCGGCAACGTGCTCGTCTACCTTCAAGTGGATGAAAACGGCCGTCCGCAGCACGTTCGCGTCCTGCGCGGCATCGGCCTCGGCTTGGATGAGAAGGCGGTTGAAGCCGTCCGGCTGTATAAGTTCAAGCCTGCGATGAAGAACGGCCGTCCCGTCCCGGTCGAGATGAATGTTGAAGTCAACTTCCAGATCTTTTGAGTTGCCCGAAATGCATCCTCCTCATTCTTGTCATAACCAGGGACACAAGGGTGGTATAAGGGTTAGAAAACGAAATGGTACTTTAGGAGTCGTCATGGATTGCATTCGCGAAAAAGACGTTTAGCCAAGTTGAGCTACGTCAGTGGCATAGCTAGGGTGTTGCGCCAAGTAGGCCAGGTCGCCCCCAGTCAATTTGTCATCCTGAAATGTCTTCCTGCTCTCATCGGACCGATCAACTCTGGCAAGGTTCAGATCCTCCCATGCTCGTTTAAGCAAAGCGTCGACGCGGCCCATGTGACTGGTTGGATTGGCTGCTTCTTCCTCGGCAAGCCTGGTATATGCACAGGCGCGGTTGTAATGGAGATCGTTCCTGCGTGCTTGCACCGGCTCTGTTTGCCAGCACTCAAGTTGTAAAGCTTCGGTTAGCAGAAGCTCAGCCTGCCTGTACTCGCGTCTGCGGTGTCGTATAGCGGAGATGGAAAAGCGAGCTTTTTGTTGATTTCTATTTCTGCTCAAGCTTAGTTGATACCAGCGCAGCGCTTCGTCCCTACTCCCACTTCCGAATTCCATGAAGCAATTCCCCAGCTCGTTACAAGCGATAAAACTGGCTGGAAAGTGCTTAAACGCTTGATCAGCGTAGTATAGCGCTCTGTTCCGGTAAGCAGTCTCTGCCACGACAACAGGCGTGGATTTGGGTGTTGCGCCATCCCACTTCTTCTCGCTCTCTAACAGGAGCCCACGGTAGAAACGGGAAAGAGTGATAAAGGCTCCAGAAAGTAGCTCAGAGACTTCAGCCTCCTTGCCAGAGTTCACAAGCTCCGCAAATGCAACAGCTTTTTCAAGGAAAAAAAGTCTCTGACGATCCTGGTCGGATAGATCGACAAAACAAGCTGAAAGCTCCTGCACATCGGGAAGTTGCCTTTGCAGTTCATCCGTGATTCTTTCCAGATTTTTGCTGATCTCAGTAAGAGAGCCGTACTCTTTCCCCAGCGTCTCTTCGATCTTCTTTGCGTTCTCAAGCGATGTTTGAGCGTCGGCAGTAATCTTCTGTAAGTTGATGTAACCGGTTACAGTCAGTACGACCGCATAAAGCGATGAAAGCGCAATGAGCGTTGTCAACAGCTTTTGAAGATTGTCGATGCGTTCCTTCAACTCGTCGAACTCCGTCTTCAGTTCTGGCGCGGAGGTCCGTTTCGAGGGTGCGGATGAATCGGAGGCGGAATTGGAATAAGTTAACTCCTGTCGAAGTTGGCGATACCCTTGAAACGCCGCAATCACGCCAAGAAGCAGGCACGCGCCGCAAACGACTGCGAGGAGCGCGGTTATGGAGAGGGAATAGACGTTAATGTCCCGCTTGGACGCCATGGCCGTGAGTATAGAATGATCTTCCACTCAGGCGAACAAAGTGTTATCACCGCACCCCTCAGCCGGTCAAAACGCCTTCGCCAACTTCCTCAAACGTTAGATTTTCCGCCGGGCTGCCCGTCCGTTGCTTCCACTGCAGGAACAGCTTTCCGTAGCTCAGCGTCAGGCAATCGGCCGGGCTTACTCCCAGCTCACGCAGCGTGCGATCGATCCAGTCGGTCGGTCCCTCCAACTCCGCATAGCAGCCGATCGCTGTCTCATCCACCACCAGATGCGCTCCCGGAGCGTCGCCGTGGCTATACTCCGTCCGGTACTTCTCATACTTGAAGACCGGCCCGTATCCTAGCCGCGTGAAGATCTCCGCGAGCGCCGGGCCGTCTGATACCTCGGACTCGGTCTCAATCCTTACCTTGTACCGCGAACCCAGATCTTCGTCGTCCGGATGCCGTTTATGCGTGATCACGTACTTATCCCCGTACTGCCGGACACGCAGCACCTGACCCGATTGCTTCAGTGTTCGCGCCGGCATATCAAAGAGCGTGTTCTGCTCAAAGGTTCGCGGGGTATCCATCCGGTAGCCGGCGGCAGCGAGCTTGGTTTGCAGTGCGGAAAGGTCGGAAATCTGGAATTTCAGCTCTATCTCAGCATTCTGCATGTCGTGCAGTATACGGCGGTTCGCCGCGTTGTTTCATGAACCCGCTACGATGGGATGTGGATTACCCGCCCAAAACAGAGCCGTGTCTCGCGAAAGCTCCGCAAGTTACGCGAGAGCGGGTGGCAGTGGCCTCGCTGGAGGTGATCGCATCCGGCGCTGTCAAGACGGAGCGCCTCAGCGCAGACCGGCCGGAGGAGATCACCCGAGCCGCCGCTATCCTGCGCTCCGGCGGCATCGTCGCCTTCCCCACGGAGACCGTCTACGGCCTCGGCGCGAACGCTCTGGACGCGGCAGCGGTGGAGAAGATCTTCCGCGCCAAACAGCGCCCCCACTGGGACCCCCTCATCGTCCACATTGCCGACCGCACAAGTTTCGACCAGATCACTCAGATGGACCTCGATGTTGCAGGTAGCGCCGAGATCCTGATCGCAAACTTCTGGCCCGGACCATTGACGTTGTTACTCCCCCGAACCCAAGCCATCCTCAACGCCGTGACTGCGGGCCGCCCGTTAGTCGGTGTCCGCATG
>CAXTRZ010000361.1:0-2986 GCA_964246715.1 uncultured Acidobacteriaceae bacterium
CGGCTAACGGCGCTCGCGAGCATGGACTGCGATCTGTCGATGTGCGGGTGTCGGGGCCGGGTTCGGGACGCGAATCGGCGATCCGGGCGCTGGCGACGGCTGGCATCGATGTTCGGTCGATTCGGGATGTTACGCCGATGCCGCATAATGGCTGCCGGCCTCCGAAGCGTCGTAGGGTTTGATCTTTCGTTTACCGTCGTCCGTTCTACGTTGTCCGTTAGGACCTTCGGAGAGCGGACGACAGTGAACGTCAACTGTAGTTTGGATCGTGACTGAAGGGCCTGATGGTCTGTAAAGCGATCGACACCTGAAGTTTGGAGAAGATGAGATGGCTCGTTATACAGGACCTGTGTGCCGCATGTGCCGGCGCGATGGGGTCAAGTTGTTTTTGAAGGGTTCGAAGTGCTTTACCGAGAAGTGCCCGGTTGAGAAGCGTAACTTTCCCCCGGGCCAGCATGGCCAGAGCCGCAAGGTGAAGAAGGTGGTGGGCTACGGACTGCAGCTGCGTGAGAAGCAGAAGGCAAAGCGCATCTACTTTACGCTGGAGACGCAGTTCCGCGCGTACTACCAGAAGGCGAGCAACAAGACCGGCGTGACCGGCGACCTGCTGCTGCAGCAGTTGGAGACGCGGTTGGACAACGTCTGCTACCGGCTTGGTCTGGCGACGAGCAGGCGGCAGGCTCGGCAGGTGGTCCGTCATGGGCATATCCAGGTGAACGGGCGCAAGGTGAACATCCCCAGCTTCCAGTGCAAGGTGGGCGATGAGATTGCGGTGCGTGAGGGCTCAAAGACGCTGACGTTCTTTGAGACGGCGACGCAGTTTGCGGGCGGTCTGCAGTCTGTGACCTGGCTGGATATTAACCGGGAGACGCTCTCCGGCAAGGTCGTCACGCTGCCGAAGCGCGAGGATGTGCAACTGCCGGTAAATGAGCAACTCATCGTCGAACTTTATAGCAAGTAACGGGAACAGGTTTCAGGGCTCTGGGCTCAGGCGATCTGCAAGGATGCCTGGCCCGGGCCACTTGTGTTGTTTGTCATAACCGAAGGACAACCGTAGTATCCGCCCGCCGCAGAATGCTTCGCGGCGCTGGCCGGAAAAGGAGAAACACCCATGCTTTGGAGAGGTTTTCAGAAACCCAAACGTCTCGCAGTCGACAACGAAACACTGACCCCGAAGTTCGGCAAGTTCAGCGCGCAGCCGTTTGAGCGCGGGTTCGGTACGACGATCGGCAATGCGCTGCGGCGCACGCTGCTTTCGTCCATTGAAGGCGCGGCGGTAACGGCGGTGCGGATTGAGGGCGTGCTGCACGAGTTCCAGTCCATCACGGGTGTGGTGGAAGACGCGACCGACATCATCCTGAACCTGAAGCAGATTCCGTTCAAGCTGAGCGGCGATGGTCCGAAGGCGCTGTACCTGCGCAGCGATGCTGCGGGGGTGGTGACATCGGGCATGATCGAGGCCGATGGCGATGTCGAGATTTTGGATCCCAGCGTGTACATCTGCACGATCAGCGAGGGCGGCAAGATCGACATGGAGATGCGGCTGAAGCGTGGCCGTGGCTATATCTCCGCTGATAAGAACTTCGATGGCGACCTTGGACTTGGGTTCATCCCGGTTGACAGCGTTCACTCGCCCGTGCGCAAGGTGAACTACCTGGTCGAGGCGGCTCGTCTGGGTCAGATTACGGACTATGACAAGCTGACGATCGAGATTTGGACGAACGGCACGGTGCTTCCGGCGGATGCGCTTGGACTCTCCGCCAAGCTGCTGAAGGACCACATGACGATCTTCATCAACTTTGAGGAGGAGATGGAGGCCGGTCATGACGGGCTGCACGATGGGCCGTCGATCCGGAACGAGAACCTGAACCGCTCGGTGGAAGAGCTTGAGCTTTCTGTGCGCAGCTACAACTGCCTGAAGAATGCGAATATCGCGACCATCGGCGAGCTGATTCAGAAGACTGAAGCGGAGATGCTGAAGACGAAGAACTTCGGCCGCAAGAGCCTGAACGAGATCAAGGAGATCCTTGCTCAGATGGGGCTTTCGCTGGGCATGAAGATCGACGAGAACGGCAACCCGGTTCCGGGCCCAACCTCGGTTCTGCCGGCCGCGACGCTGGCTGCCAGCTATGGCAGCTTCGACGACGAGGACGATGAGGACGAGGATGAGGACGAGGATCTCGAGATGGCGAACGAGCCGGAGAACTTCTAGCTGCAATGAAGGGCAGTACATGACAGGAAGGTGCAGTGTGAGGCAGCAGTGTTGTGCTGCCTCACACTGCTCCTTGAAGTGAGCGCACAGTGTGCGTGTTTATGAATCCGACTCAGGGCCAGAAGGCCCAGTCGAAGGAGATTTTATGCGTCATCGTAATGGCGGCTATAAGCTTGGCCGCAATACCTCCCACCGTCGCGCCATGTTGCGCAATCTTGTGACTTCGATCATTCTGAATGACCGGGTTGAGACCACCATTACCAAGTGCAAGGCTTCACGTCCGATCGTCGAGAAGATGATTACGCTGGGCAAGAAGGGCGATGTGCACTCTCGGCGGCAGGCTTTGGCGTACCTGATGACGGACGAGGCTGTGGCGCGGCTGTTTACTACGGTGTCTCCGCGGTATGCGACGCGACCGGGCGGATATCTGCGGATCGTTCGGGTGGGCGCTCGCAAAGGGGATGCGGCGGAGATGGCTGTGATCGAACTGCTGGGCGCGGAGCAGGAGTTGAGCGAGAAGGCGCAGAAGCGGGCTGAGGCTCGGGCGAAGAAGCGTGAAGAGTTGCAGAAGCAACTGGAAGAGTCGAATCCTGGGGAACAGGGCGATCCGAACGCGGAAGTGTAAGGGACGGTTGTCCACCGACCATTGTCCGTGATGAAGCAAAGCCCCGAGATCTGAGATCTCGGGGCTTTTGTCTATTGTGATTGCGGCTTGCTAGAGCTGATTAGCTATTGATGTAGAGGGTGGAGTGGCAGTCTGAACCATGCGGTTGC
>CAXTRZ010000362.1:0-2600 GCA_964246715.1 uncultured Acidobacteriaceae bacterium
GGCGCGGAGTCTTTGGTTTGCGACGAATCGCGGGTATGGGCGGGCGCTGGACAGCTACCTGAAGGTGAAGACGGAGCAGCAGGTTCGGGCAAAGGAAGAGGATGCGTCGGCGGACTTCAGCCAGGAGAAGCCGGTGGATGCGTTTGCGCCGGGCGAGGCGAAGTTCTCTCCGGCGGCTCCGCTGATGACGAAGAGCGAGAAGGCAAGCTGGGAGGCTCGGGTGCGGGAGCTTTCCGGGGTGTTCAAGCAGTTTCCGGATGTGTTTGCAAACAACGTAGAGCTTGAGGCGTCGAACGAGACGGACTACTTTGTGGCGAGCGATGGCAGCCGGGTGAGCACGCCGAGCCATGTGGCAAGACTGGTGGTCGTCGGGCGCACGCGGGCCGCGGATGGCATGGACCTGTTCCGGGTGGAGACGTTTGAGAGCGATGAGCTGGGGCGGCTGCCGGAGCAGAAGGTGCTCGTAGAGAAGACGCTGGCGATGGCGAAGAACCTGGAGGCGCTGCGCGAGGCTCCGATTACGGAGCCGTTCAACGGGCCGGCAATTCTGAGCGGACGGGCGAGCGCGGTGTTCTTCCATGAGGTGCTGGGACACAGGCTGGAAGGGCAGCGGCAGCGCGGCGATGAGGAAGGGCAGACGTTTACGAAGCTGCTAAACAAGCCGATTCTGCCGAGCTTTCTTTCGGTAGCGGACGATCCAACGATCAAGAACTTCGAGGGGGTGCCGCTAAGCGGGCACTATGCCTTCGACGATGAGGGGCAGCCGGCGCGGCGGGTGGAGTTGATCAAGGATGGGGTGCTGGAGACGTTTCTGATGTCGCGGCTGCCCATTGCGAGTTTCAGCTCCAGCAACGGGCATGGGCGGGCGGAGAACGGGCATATGCCGACGGGGCGGCAGGGAAACCTGATTGTGACCTCGACCAAGAGCGTGGGCGAAAACGAGTTGCGCGAGATGCTGAAAGCTGAAGCAAAGAAGCAGGGTAAGGAGTATGGGCTTTACTTCGAGGACATCTCTTCCGGCTTCGCGGTGACGAACCGGCGCAGTCCGCAGGCGTTCAGCGTGATTCCGCTGGTGGTGTACCGGGTGTACGTGGATGGGCGGCCGGATGTGCTGGTGCGCGGCGTGAGCATTGTGGGGACGCCGCAGGCGGCGCTGAACCGAATTGTGGCGACGGGAGATAAGCAGGATGTATTCAACGGCATCTGCGGGGCGGAGAGCGGGAGCATCCCGGTGAGCGCGGTGGCTCCGGCGATGCTGGTGAGCGAGATTGAGACGCAACGGCAGTCGCAGGGGAACGCGCGGCCGCCCATTGTGCCTCCCCCGAGCGCGCCGCAGCATGTCGCAAGTGCAGCGGGGGCGGGCAAATGATGGGATTCCGCCCGAGATGGTTACAGATTGCGGCTGGTGCGGCGGTATTTGCTACTGGAACGGTTGCTTACAGCCAGATGACGGCGCAGCCCGAGCTTTTGAAGACGGCGGAGACGATTGCGGCGGCTGATCCGATGCTGGCGGCGATGCAAGCGGAGCTCGAACGGGAGCAGCAGTTGCTGCTGCTGCCGGGGATGCAGCGGCCGTACTTCATCGAGTACAGGATGGATGACTTTACGAGCTTCGATGCGGTAGCGAACTACGGAGCGCTGACGCAGGAGCAGCATGGGCACCAGCGGATTGTGCGCGTGACGGTGCGGATTGGGGAGTATGCGGCGGATTCGAGCTCCAGCCGCGGCGATGGCTTTGTGGAACTAGCGCCGGAGGAGAACGATCCGGCGGCGCTGACGTACGCGCTGTGGACGGCCACGGATGAGGCGTACAAGGCGTCGCTGCGGGCGTATGCGGCCAAGCAGGCGGCGCTGAAGCGGTTTGAGAAGGCACCAAGCGCGGAGGACTTCGCGCATGCGCCGGCGGTGCAGAAGGTGGAGCCGCTGGTGGCGCTGACGCTGGATGAAGGGCTTTGGAAGCAGAGGATCGCGGAGGCGAGCGGATTGTTTTTGAAGGATCCGTCGCTGGCTGCGACGGCTCCGTATGTGCAGTACTCGACGGCGAGCGTGCGGGGGGCGGCGGTGAACCGGTATCTCGTCAACAGCGAGGGCACGGTGTTGCGCCACGGGTATGCGGCATATGGCGCGAACTACAGCGTAGGCGGGCAGGCGGATGATGGGATGCGGCTGGGACGCGATAACGGCACAACGGCAGCCAAACCGCAGGAGCTGGAAGATGCTGCCGCATTTCACAAGCGGGTGGTCGATGATGTGCTGAGCTTCGTGGCGTTGCGCAACGCGCCGGTAGCGGATGCGGAGGACTTCCATGGGCCCGTCTTGTTCTCCGGCGATGCGTCCACGGATGTGATGAACCGGCTGTTTGTGCCGAACGTGGAGGCGAGCCGGCCGGAGATGGGGACGGCCTCGCGGACGGAAGGAGCGTACCGGTCGAGCTTCAAGGCGAGGGTGCTGCCGGAGTTGATGGATGTCGTTGACGACCCGCTGGAGACGACGTTTGCGGGTAAGACGCTGGTGGGCGCGTATGACGTGGACGATGAAGGCGTGCCGGCGAAGCCTGTGGAACTGGTCGACCATGGAAAGCTGGAGCAGTATCTGATTGG
>CAXTRZ010000362.1:2610-2986 GCA_964246715.1 uncultured Acidobacteriaceae bacterium
TTTGCCGCTGCCAAGGCGCCGGGCCGCGCGGCGCCGGGGCCGGCGGCGAGAGCCCGCGCGGGCGTAATGATCTTCAAGGCGGTGACGCCGACGCCGGCGGGGCAGATGGAAACAAAGCTGGTGGGGCTGGCGAAGGAGCAGAGCCGCGATGTGTATGAGGTGGAGACGCTGGGCGGGGATCTGACGCCGCGGGTGCTCTACCGGGTGCATCCGGACGGGACGCGGCAACTGGTGCGCGGAGCGGTCTTTGATGAGTTGGATAACCGGAGTCTGCGATCGGACGTGCTGGCGGTTGGGGATGATGCGTATGTGGCGAATCCGCGGGGGCGGATTCCGGAGACGACGATTGCGCCAAGCCTGCTGGTTGGGGATATGG
>CAXTRZ010000363.1:0-2953 GCA_964246715.1 uncultured Acidobacteriaceae bacterium
ATCGCACACCTACTGCTACACGAGCGCGTGTGGAAGTTCAACCACAAACAACGGCAACATCTTCCAGATCACTGACAACCTCAACTCCTCACGCACCCAAGGATTTACCTATGACGGTCTCAATCGCATATCGAGCTTTAGCCTTGGGGGAGCGCTCAATCAGCAATACAGTGTCGATTCGTTCGGTAATCTAAGCCTTTTAGTAGGCGGCAATTCCGTCGTCGCATTCGATCCAAGCACAAATCGAATGAGCAATCTACCTTGTGCCTCCTCGACCGCTCCATACGACGTCGGAGGAAATCAGCTCTGCGACTCGGACCCATACGGGGGTGTGCGCCTGTACAGCTACGATGCCGAAAATCGCATCAGCCAGATCGCCGGGGTCAACAGTCAGTCCTCGCCGTTTGTCTCGTATGTCTACGGTGCGGACGGTTCTCGCGTCCGCAAGAACAACGCTGATGGAACCTTCACGGAATACGTGAACTTCGCAGGTCAGACCGTCGCGGAAAAGGACCAAACGGGATCATGGAGCAACTATGTCTATGCCGGGGGTAAGAAGATTGCCAAGGTTGACGATCATGTCGGACTGCTACACTTCAGCGGAAGCACACCGGCAAGCACGGAATGTGACGCCCGGTTCATCCCACCCGTTTATACGATCAAGAGCGGGGATCGCCTTACCTGGCAGGAATACAAGAATAATGCCATCGGCGGCATCGACATCTGGCTCGACTCCATGGGATTGCAGTGGCAGTACGCCGATGAATCCGGCAGTACGATCAACCAGGATACCCGGACCAATCAATGGGTCTCGCGAACAGTTGATCTCTCCCCCTTTGCAGGCCACCTGATCGGGTCTTACTCAATCCTTCACGATGTTTGGACCGGTGCCACGACCTGGGATGTCTGGCTGGGTAACATGGCCATCTTCTCTTCCGACGGGACTGTGACGCAGATCGTAGGCGCAAACGGTGCCACGCCGCCGATATGGTACGTTTCATGCCAAGGCTCCAGTACCAATCTAGCGTTCCAGACAGAGTCCCCTTCTACCGCACCCGGACAGGCCGGTGTGACCGACACACACTTCTATGTGACGGACCATCTCGGAAGCAGTCAGATGGAGTTTTCCTCGGGAGGATGGCCAATATCGTCAAGCCAATTCCTGCCGTTTGGTGGAGAGATCAATCCGCAGACAAGCGGTAATCGCTACAAATTCACCGGCAAAGAAAGAGACTCAGAATCAGGACTCGACTACTTCGGGGCCAGGTACTACGCCAGCTCCATGGGGCGTTGGATGTCGCCCGACTGGGCTGACAAGCCGGAAGCCGTGCCGTACTCTTCGCTCGAAGATCCGCAGTCGCTGAATCTCTACGGATATGTTGGGAATAATCCGCTCTCGCGGGCTGACGCTGATGGTCACGTTTGGAAGTGGCTTCAGAAGGTGTGGGATGTGATTTCGTATCCGGGAATCATGAATGATCCGAAGCTCAGTTCTGCACAAAGAGACGCTGCGGTTAAGCAGGCATGGGCCGATCACGACGCAGCTGGAAGAGAGCTTGTTACCTCCACAATTCAACTGATCGGTGTTGTGGCGGAAGCGGAGTCTCCTATGGGTGCTCCCCCCGCAATCACTCCGGGGGAAGTTGCAATTCCAAATGCGGCACCTCAAGCTTCTGCGCCGACTCCTACTGCGAGTGCTCCAGATAGCACTGTACCGACCTCTATCCCCGCTGGTCCAAGTGCACGACCAACGGCTGCTCAACAGTCTTCTATCAACGAGATGGGCGATGCGCACGGATGTTCCACA
Organism: uncultured Acidobacteriaceae bacterium; assembly: GCA_964246715.1. GTDB lineage: Bacteria > Acidobacteriota > Terriglobia > Terriglobales > Acidobacteriaceae > Edaphobacter. The sequence continues at coordinate 1,808 of CAXTRZ010000363.1, forward strand.
TGTGGGACAACTTCACCTGGAACAAAGAGCGGTAACTGGGTAGGAGATCATCAGCCTCCCACAGCACTGAACACATCTGGAGGTCCACAGACGTACTCCCCCCAATGTCTCCAGTGCAGTCGGCAACAAGGCGGTCAGGTTGCGGCTGCTGTTAGAGCTGCGAAGAAGACCGAAACACCACAATAACGAGCGAACCAAATGAATCTCCAATACGCACTAGAAGACCTTAATAAGCACGCGTCCGAGTTCAACTTCCCGGTTCTCGATAATGCTTACGTTGAAATGGCGGCGACCCGACTGACAGCTTTTAGGAGCACAGGAAAATGGTGCATCGTCTTCGAAGTGTTGGGTTATTCGAAGAATGAAGGCTCGTTTGTCGATGACCTCTATGCGTATGGATCCTGTCTGGCAAAGGAAGGCTTTATCAGCTCAACTACTGTCATGTCGCCATCACCTGATCAGCCGTTGATCGATCCTCAGACTGAAGCTTGGATAGCGGACTGGGAGCAGTGGTCCATCGTTGTGAAGGGCAAATGTTATAAGTTCGCGCCTCAGAGGGAAGAGTACTTGTCTCAAGGAATCAATATCCCTCTCGAAGGCGGTCCGGGAACCCTTAACGAGGGCCAGGTAATGCGCTTCTTCATCCACAAAGAGAGCGCTCACGATCTCTTTATGCAAGAAGCCGATCTTAGAAGCGAACTGCGGCTGGGTTCGGAAATGAATATCCTCGTTCAAACTGAACACTGGCAGCATCCGGACGTAGCAGGAGGCGAGAAACCTTCTGACGTAATCAGTATTCGTAGCCTGCTTGCCGCGCTGAGCTCAAACTCTTCGGCTGACTTCCAAACAGGCCACTCCAATACTGAATGGCGACAATGGGACAGTAGCTCACCGCCCCAGCAAAGTTACGAGTAGGTCGGTCCTCGAATCCCGTCCACAGGCCGCGTCAGCGGCCCGTAGACACGCTGGCTGGCTTCCAGCGTCGTCGCAGTGCCTTCGGACTCTCCTACGCCGCGCTAAAGCCGCCGTAGAAGCATCCTCGCCCACCATGGAGCCGTCGCTGGAACGGGGCCATGCTGCGCATGGGATGAAGGGTGACACGTCACCCCAGAATGGGAGCTGCACAGTAACCGAAGGTTGCTATAT
>CAXTRZ010000364.1:0-1442 GCA_964246715.1 uncultured Acidobacteriaceae bacterium
GTTGGGGCATCCGCTGCTGGCGGATGGGGTGAGGAATGATGTGGCTTTACGCGCGAGCGGGGGGCTGAAGGAGGGGGCGAGGTTTTATTTGATTTCGGGGTCGAATATGTCGGGGAAGTCGACGCTGCTGCGGAGTATGGGGGTGAATGCGGTGCTGGCGTATGCGGGGGCTCCGGTGCGGGCGTATGCGATGCGGCTAACGCCGATGCGTATCGGCGCGGCGCTGGCGCTGACGGACTCGCTGGCGGAGGGAAAGAGCAAGTTTCTGGCGGAGGTGGAGCGGCTGGCGAAGATTGTGGGCGTGAGTGAGAGCGGGCCGGTGCTGTTTCTGGTGGATGAGATCTTTAGCGGGACGAACTCGGCGGACCGAAGGGCGGCGGCGGGAGCGGTGCTGGGCAAGCTGCTGGAGCATGGGGCGATTGGGGCGTTGAGTACGCATGACCTGGCACTGGCGGAGCTAGCGACGAAGGAGAACCAGGGCGCGAATGTACACATGGCGAGCCCGGACGCGGAGGATCCGTTGGGGTTCGACTACAGGCTGAAGCCAGGGGTGAATACGAGCTCGAATGCGCTGGCGATTATCCGGATGATGGGTCTGGAAGCGTAAAGACATGTCCTGCCGGACGGGCACGCTGCGCACGGAGCGGTCACTTCGTGATGTGTGATCTGGTCAGGGTGATACGGAGAGCATGGGGCGGAGCGATGCTCGGCGCGGATGCGAGTACGCGGGGACGTGGGCTCATGCGCTGAGGAAGAGTGACATTCACATCAAAAATCGAGATGTGGGGCACCCACAATTCTGCATCCTACGTGAGTGGGTGCGCGGTGCGGCACTACATTGCGACACTGAACGGAGTACGTCCCATGCTGCTGATCATCATCCTTATCATCCTTATCTTTGGGTCTGGCTTTGGCGGATATCGCATGGGTCCCGGAGTCGGGTACTATGGCGGCGGCGGTCTTTCGTTGATCCTGACCATCGTTCTGCTGCTGTTGTTGCTGAAGATCATTTAGGCGCGAACGGGCGGGGTCGCCGAAGTATGGAAGAACGCCGGGAGCTGATTTGAACCGGAAGATTTCACGACGGGCGTTTTCTCAACTGGTGACCGGCTCCGCCGCGTTGGCGGCTGTGCCGGCGAGCGCTTTGCCGGCCAAGGCGGACCTGGGTGCGATGCAGGGGGGTGGGCCTGCTTCTTCTTCGCGGCAGTTTCCGCAGGGATTTCTGTGGGGGTCGGCGACGGCTTCATACCAGGTGGAAGGCGCGGTAAAGGAAGACGGACGGGGGCCGTCGATCTGGGACACATTCTCACATACGCCGGGCATGACGGACCAAGGCGATACGGGGGATACCGCGGACGATTTCTACCACCGGTACAAGCAGGACATTGCGATGATGAAGGAGATGGGGCTGAAGAGCTTCCGGTTCTCCATTGCGTGGTCGC
>CAXTRZ010000364.1:1452-2946 GCA_964246715.1 uncultured Acidobacteriaceae bacterium
GGCGCGGCGAATCCGAAGGGGCTCGACTTCTACAACAAGCTGGTGGATGCACTGCTGGAGGCGGGAATACAGCCGTTCTGCACGCTGTTTCATTGGGATCTGCCGCAGGCTCTTGAAGACCGGGGCGGATGGCAGGACCGGCGGACGTCAGAGGCGTTTGCAACGTATGCGGGGTATGTGACGAAGCGGCTAAGCGACCGGGTGAACCACTTCATGACGCTGAACGAGATGCGCTCGTTCGTGGAGATTGGGTACCGGGACGGGCGCAATGCGCCGGGGTTGAAGTTGACGAGTGCGGCGGTCGCGCAGGTGGCGCATCATGCGGTGTTGGCGCATGGGCTGGGAGTGCAGGCGATCCGGGCTAATGCGAAGGCGGGGACGATGGTGGGACTGGCGGAGAATGCGACGGCGACGTGCCCGGTGATTGAGACGGAGGAGCACATCCAGGCCGCGGCGAAGGCGATGCGCGAAGAGAATGCCATGTTTCTGAGCGTGGTGCTGGATGGGAGGTATAGCGATCTCTATCTTAAGCAGTTGGGGGATGGCGCGCCGAAGTTTATGGAGGAGGACCTGAGGGCGATTGGGTCTCCGCTGGACTTTGTAGGACTGAATGTTTACTCGCCGGAGTATGTGCGGGCGGATGACTCCGAGCGCGGCTATGCGGTGGTGCCGCGGCCGAAGTCGTTTCCGCACATGGAAAGTTCTTGGCTGGCGGTGGGACCGGAGGCGCTGTACTGGTCGCCGACCTTGGTAAACCGGCTGTGGAAGCCGAAGGCGATCTTCATTACGGAGAATGGGGCTTCGGCGGCGGATGTGCTGACACCGGATGAGCATGTGCGGGATATCGATCGAACGATGTTTCTGCGGAACTATCTGACGCAGTTGCAGCGGGCGGTAAGCGAGGGCGTGCCGGTGAAGGGGTACTTCTGCTGGAGCCTGCTGGATAACTACGAGTGGGCGGATGGGTATGCGAAGCGGTTCGGGATTGTGTATGTGGACTTCAAGACGCAGAAGCGGACACTGAAGTTGAGCGCGGAGTTTTATAAGGCAACGATTGCGGGGAATGCCGTGGCTTGAAAGACAGCAGCCAGTTTTCAGTTCTGCGTTATTCGTCACTGCAACAGCAACAACAAGGGCCAACAGCAAAGGCGACGGCAACTACTGAGGTTCTTCGCTGCGCTCAGAATGACGGTGGATCGAGGGTACGGGTATGCGGGTTGGGTTGATGACGCGGGAGTATCCGCCGAATGTTTACGGCGGGGCGGGTGTGCATGTGGAGTACCTGTCGCTGGAGCTGGCGAAGAAGATTGAGGTGGAGGTCCATTGCTGGGGGACGCAGCAGGAGGATAGGGGGAAGCTGCATGTGCGGGGAGACGAGCCTCCGGCATCGGTAACGGCGGGAACGACCGAGAAGTTCAAGGCGGCGGTGGATGCGTTTGCGCTGAATCTGTCGCAGATGAAGGTGCTGGGAAAGATCGATATTGTGCATACGCA
>CAXTRZ010000365.1:0-240 GCA_964246715.1 uncultured Acidobacteriaceae bacterium
ATGCAACCACGGGCTGTAGTGGAGACCGCGATTGACGCGGGTTTCGTGATCTTCACCATGCATTTTATTGTGTGGCGGCGGATGGATGGGTTTGGCCCTTGGCATGCGTTTTTGGGTGGGCACTTTTCCAGGGTGAGCGAGGTGGTCGGGCTTCGCCCGATACCCCACCCTGTCCGAGGATGAAGCTGTCGGGCGAGGGTGGGGCACCCAGCACAGGCAACGGCAGGTTATTTTTCCATG
>CAXTRZ010000365.1:250-2943 GCA_964246715.1 uncultured Acidobacteriaceae bacterium
ATCCTATTCGGCTGTAAGACCGCCGAATAGGATCGGGCACCTGTCGTGGCGGGGCTATTTTTCCATGTCGGGGTAGGGGCCGATGCCGCCGGCTTTGATCCAGGCTTCGAGGTACTCGTCGAGGACGGGGAGGGGAAGGCCTCCGGTGGCGAGAATGGCGTCATGGAAGGCGCGGAGGTTGAACTTGGACTTGAGGACCTCCTGGGCGTGGTGGCGCTCCTTCATGATCTCGGTCATGCCGAGGTAGTAGCTGAGGGCCTGACCGGGCCAGGAGATGTAGCGGTCGATCTCTTCCTCGATGTCGTGCTCGGAGAGGACGGTGTTATCGCGGAGGTACTGCTGGGCCTGTTCGCGGGTCCAGCCCATGCTGTGCATGCCGGTATCGACGACGAGGCGTGAGGCGCGCCAGGACTGGAAGCTCAACATGCCGAACTTTTCATAGGGAGTGTGGTACATGTCCATCTCGGTGCCGAGGCGCTCGCAGTAGAGGGCCCAACCCTCGCCGAAGGCGGAGCCGCCGCCGCGGAAGCCGTCTGGGTCGAGGTGCTCGCGGGCGATGAGGCCGGCCCAGGAGTGGCCGGGGGCGGCCTCATGCAGGGTGAGCGCGGGCATGCCGTAGAGGGGGCGCGAGGGCAGGTCGTACAGGTTGATCATGAAGCCGCCGGGACCGCCGAAGCCCGCAGGCTGGTAGGGCGCGACCTCGGCCGGGACGGGATGGATGCCAAAGCGCCCGCGGGGCATATAGCCGAAGTAGCGGTCGGCTTTGTCGTCGAACTCCTTCATCATGTACGAGACTTTGCCGAGGAGTTCGTCCTCGGTCTTGGGGTAGAACTGAGGGTCGGTGCGCATGAACTTGAGGAAAGCGGGGAAGTCGCCCTGGAACTTGGCTTCGGCGATGGTGTCCAGCATCTCCTGGTGGATCTTGGCGACCTCGACGAGGCCGAAGTTGTGGATCTGCTCGGGGGTCATATCGAGCGTGGTGTAGCGCTTGATCTGGGCCTGGTAGTAGGCCTTGCCGTCGGGGAGGGATTCGGCTGCGATGGAGGTCTGGGTGTGGGGGTAGTACTCGTTGTTCCAGAAGGCGAGGAGTGGTTTGTAGGCGGGGATGACCTGGGCTTCGATGATCTTCTTGGCCTCGGCGCGGAGGCGGGCCTGCTCGGCGGTGTTGATGGTGCCGGGCATCCTGGTGAAGGGCTTCCAGAAGGGGGTCTGATCGGCGGAGGTGGCGTTGGCGACGAGGGCGATGGTCTGGTCGCGGCCGGTGAGGGTGATCTTGGGCGGGGTGAAGCCGCGGGCGAGGCCGGCGCGCATGTTGGCCATGTTTTCGGTGTAGAAGCGGGGGATGTCGGTGAGCCACTGCAGGTAGTTGAGGTAGTCCTGTTCCGTGCGGAAGCCGCGCTGGCCGGTTCCCTGAACGCCGGCCCAGAAGGATTCGAGGGAGTTGACGGGCTTCTGCCACTCCTTGAACTTCTGGGAGTCGATCTGGGTGTTGATCTGGTAGAGGTAGATCTGGACGTTGATGCGCTCGGACTCGCTCATGCCGGATTGGTCGAGCTTATCGACCTGATCCTTGACGCTTTGGAAGTGCTCGAGGGTTTTTTGCTGGGTGGCGGGAGCGACGGAGCGGAGCATGGTGGGCTGGATGCGGCCCTGCTGCCTGAGCGGCTGGGCACCACGTTGAGAGTCGCGCCACTTGGTGTCTGCCTGGTGGATGGCTTTAAGCTCGAGGCCGGCCTTGCTGGGAGGCGCGGTGGGAAAGGGCGAGACCGGAGCGGGATTGCCTTCGTCGGGCGTGTCTGTTTTGGGAGCATCTATTGCGGCTGCGGGCTTGGCGGTGGCGGGCTTTGCTGTGGGAGCCTGGGCGCCTGCAAACGAGAGGGCTGACAATAACGACACCGCTACCAGGGCACGTGGGACGCGCATGAGTACTCCAAGGAAAAGGGGATTTGGTTCTACTGTAAACCACGCGAGATTGGCGGCGTGGAGTCTCAGATGCGGAGGCTTAGCTGTCCTCTTCCTTGTCCTCAAACAGGTGCCGGTCTGGTGACATGCGCTGATGAAGGATGCGAGTCACCAAGATGCCAACCTCCGTGCGCCGAAAGAAGACGACGTGCTTGCCTTGTTCATAACGATGAAGGCCGGGGCGGATATCATCGCAAGGACGACCGGCGGAGAGTTGGACGGCTATACGCCGAAAGCAGGCTTCCAAGTTGTCCAGGTAAAGGATGGTTTGCTTTGCTCCCCAGGTCCGCAGTGTGTACTGGCCGATGTCGAGTAGATCGGCTTCAGCGAGGGTTGAGAGCCGGACAAGGGCCACTGGATCAGCGCTGTCCTGCGGGCAGATTGAGGGCCTTACGAACTCGCCCAAAGACATCGTCTTCGGCAATGCCGCTGGCGTCGCCGTCGTCGATCGCTTTACGCAAGGCGATCAGCTTCGCTTCGTGGTGCTGCTCTTCGCGCTCCAAGGTTCGGAGCGCAGCGCGAATAACTTCACTGGCGCTTTCGTACCGGCCACTTTCGATATGGGTGGAGACGAAGCGGTCCAGTTCCTCGGTCAGATTGACGTTCCGGGTAGGCATGAGCTTTCCTGTGCTACTAGCATTGCGTGGAGGTTAGCATCGTTGTCAATTTTTGCCAACGTTGAAGCGGGTCTTCTAACGAAAGAATCGTCAGGCGCGTTCAAAGTGGAAGAG
>CAXTRZ010000366.1:0-2942 GCA_964246715.1 uncultured Acidobacteriaceae bacterium
CCTCCGTACCGTCCTCATCGGAGTAGCCGAACACCCCGACGATGTCGAGCCGCGCGGCGATCAGGAACCGCTCGAGCTCCGCGACGTCGACCGCCGTCTCCCCGGGGAACCCGACGATGACGTTGGAGCGGATCCCCGCGGCCGGCGCGGCAGCGGCCCGCCGCACGGGCGCGCCGGCGGCCCCCGGCGCCGGCCCGGCCCCGGAGGCCGCGCGGGGGGGCCATGCGGTCGAGAAGGGAGAAGATCTCGAGCTTGGATTCGAGCTCGTCCGGGACGAAGTCGATGGCGATCTCGGCGTCCTGGACGGCGTCTTCAACGGTGGAGACGAGCCTGACCTGATGGCCGAGTTCGGCGAAGTGTTCTCCGGCGTGGCGCAGCTTGGCGGGCATGACGTCTTCCAGCGTGACGGCATGGCTGGCGGCGGCGCAGGCAGCAGCAAAGGTTCGTCCGGAGAGTCCGGCTCCGATAATGGCGAGGTGGAGGGGCATGAGGTATGAATCAGCTTTTCAGGGGATAAAGCTCAGATAGGAAAGCGGTCGGGCTTCGCCCGATACCCCACCCTGTCCGACGATGAAACCGTCGTCCGAGGATGAGGCACCCGAACAAGCAACAGCATAAGCCTTTGCTCAAAAGTGTTTTACTTCTTGGCGAGGGCAGGTTCTTCGACAATGGAGTTGAGGACGGAGTCGTAGTTGGGTTCGGACTTGCGGATGTAGTCGCTGACGCGGAGGCGCTCGTCTTCCGTGAGCGAGGGCAGCACGGCCTGGATGCGGCGAAGAGTTACAGCGATATCGTCAACGTAGTTCATCATGCGGATTGCTTCGCCGGACAGAGGCATTCGGACTCCTGATCTTTGTTTCCTAAGTTGCGGCTTGCGCCGCCTGTGACAAGTCTAGTTGAAATGCGCCGGCTATGGGTAGGAGAGACTAAAGGGCGGCGCCGAGTTCAGCGCGCTTGCTGGCGTCCTCACTGGGCTTACCGGCGGCGTCCGTGCCTTCCACGGGAGCCATGTAGCCATCGCGGTCGGTCATGGCCATCAGCGCGGCGAGCTTGGCGGCGAAGTCCGGGTGCAAGGCTCCGGGGGCGTAACGCCAAGTCCAGTTCCCTGCTCCGGCGGCGGGAGTATTCATGCGGGCCTCGCTGCCGAGATGAAGGATGTCCTGCAGGGGAAAGATGCAGGTGTTGGCGACCGAGGAGGCGGCGCAGCGCATCATGGCCCAGTCGATCTCGGCCGGGTGGTTGATGTGGCCGAGGTAGACCTGGGCGGCCTCGCGCTCCGTGGGGCTGGCGTCATCCAGCCACCAGCCCAGGGTGGTGTTGTTGTCATGGGTGCCGGTGTAGGCGACGGTGTTCTGCACCATGCGATGCGGAAGGTAGAGATGACTGCCGCGGTCCGCGAAGCCAAACTGCAGGATGCGCATGCCGGGCATGCCGTAGTGCTCGCGGAGCTCGTCCACCTCCTTGGTGATGACGCCGAGATCTTCCGCGATGAAGGGGAGGTCGCCGAAGACCTCGCGCAGGCGCTGGAAGAGGTCGTGACCGGGCGCCTTGATCCACTGACCGTTCATGGCGGTCTCTTCATCGGCGGCGATGGACCAGAAGGCCTCAAAGCCGCGGAAGTGGTCAAGGCGGATGACGTCATACAGGGTGAGCGCGCGGCGGATGCGGGCGACCCACCAGTCAAAGCCGTGGTCCTTGAGGACGTTCCAACGGTAGAGCGGATTGCCCCAGCGCTGGCCGGTGGCGGAGAAGTAATCCGGCGGCACGCCGGAGACGCGCAGGGGGCGAAGCTGGTCATCAAGCTCAAAGATGTCCGGCGTGGTCCAGACGTCAGCGGAGTCGTAACTGACGAAGATGGCGACATCGCCGAGGATGCGAACCTTGCGCTCTGCCGCGTAGGTGCGGAGGGCGCACCACTGCTCGGAGAAGATGTACTGCACGACCTGCTCGATGGCGAGCTCGCGGCCGTGGTCGTTCATCAGCTTGGAGATGGCGTCGCCCTTGCGGTGGGCGTACTCCTCCGGCCACTCATGCCAGCTTGCATAGCCGAAGTCCCGGCGGAGCACGGTGTACATGGCGTAGTCTGCGAGCCAGGAGGCGTTGTCCGTACAGAACTTCTGGAATTTGGCGCGCTGCTCATCGGAGGCGCGGTCGAGGAAGTTGGCGGCAGCCTCTTCAACGAGCGGCAGCTTCTCGGTGTGGGCGCGGCCATAGTCCGCTGGACCGTCATGGCCGGGAAGGCCTGCGATGCGCTCGCGGGTGATCCAGCCCTGGTCCGCGAGAACCTCCAGCGAGATGAGGATGGGGTTGCCGGCGAAGGCGGAGAGCGCGGAGTACGGCGAGGAGCCGTAACCCGTGGGGCTGAGCGGAAGGACCTGCCAGAGGCGCTGCTGCGAGGCGGCGAGGAAGTCCACGAAGGCGTAGGCCTCCGGACCGAAGTCGCCGACACCGCCGTAGGAGGGCAACGAGGTTACATGAAGCAGCACACCGGACACGCGCTCTACGAGCATTGGTTCTCTCCGTCGGGCTATGAATCTCCCTTGTGATGCTATATGCGGCGCAGAGGTCAGACGTGTACCAGGGAGGATCGCCATGAAGGATTCACAAAGCGAATGGCCCGCCGTGCCGGAGCAGGACGGGCCTAGCTACGTTGAGTCAGGTGCGGGCTTAGAGGCCGCCGAGGTTGACGCCCTGGCCCACCGGCGCGGTCTTTGCCATGCGGATGGCGCCGGCCTTCTGGTACTTCTGCATCAGCGTGCCGAGATAGAGCCGGAAGACCTCCTCCCGCTGATCGTTGAGCATGGTCTCTTTGGTCTGGTCGAAGTTCTTGGCGATCTCCTCCGCGCTGGGCTCCTGCTTGTCCGTTACGGTCAGCACGACGCCGTTGGCGCCGGTGTTGATGGGCCCGGAGATGGCGCCCTTGGCGAGCGTGAAGGCTGGCG
>CAXTRZ010000367.1:0-2926 GCA_964246715.1 uncultured Acidobacteriaceae bacterium
CTCCAATCTCGTGAAACACCCTAATCTCGGTGTCCACGAAACCGGCAGCAGCTCATTGACCAGGTCTACGCGCGGGAACCCGAGCTGCGATCTCGTCTGCCGCTGAAGTGCTGGCGTCGGGGAGGTTGATCCCGGGCAACACCGCATTCATTCGAATGCCAGCCTCGGCGTACCTATCGGCGTAGAGTTTAGTCCAGACGCCCAAGGCCGCTCTGAAGGTGGAGCCAATTGGAAACCGGTTTTCCGGCTCGAAAGCGTCTGCGGCGGAGATATTGACGATTGAACCGCTGCGCTGACTGGCCATGATCGGCGTGACGAGACGAGCCATCCTGACGACGTTGAGCAGGATAAGATCGAGGTCGGCATGCCAGTCGTCGTCGGTGAGCTCAAGGAGCTCGGCTCGACGAGGGTCACCTGTATTGTTTACTACCCCGTCGATCCGGCCGAAGCGCTCGATCGTCGCACACACCAGTCGCTCGAGGTCCATTGATTGAGTGACAGAGCCCTGAATCCCTATAGCTCCCAACTCGGTGGCCAATGCTGAGGCAGCGGGACTGCGGGACATCAAAGAGACTTGCCAACCTGCGTCGACGAGAAAACGCGCACAAGCAGCGCCTATGCCCCTTCCCGAAGCGGTGACGATTGCAATCCTTGGGGTCATCTGCGGCCGGGGCATCGCATCAGTTTAAACAGCTCGGCTGCTATGACGTAGGTCCGTTTCCAGTTGGTCGGGAGCGGTCACAGGCTCCCTGCCCTACTCTGTCCGGAAATCGACCCTTTGTGCAGCACTCGCGGAAAGCCAAAAGGCGTCATCCGTCAACTCTTTTAATCCTTCGATGAAAAACCTTCTTTTTGATGCTGTTGCGCCTGTGGGGTTGTGGGCAGAGCGGCGGGCTGGTGGGCAAAGGCCGAAGGCCGATGCGCGCGTCCTTTGCGCGCATTATCCACCAGCCCGCCGCGGTCGCGAAGCGACTTGACCCTGCCCCCAACTTGCCCTCGTTCATAAGCAGAGTCTGTTTTCCGTATGCCCCTGCTTGGGGCGGGTTGCAAAGCCTGCTGGGGTGAGCCCGTCCAGGCTCGTGTGTGGGCGCTCGGTGTTGTAGTCGATCCTCCATGCCTCGATGATCCGGCGTGCCGCGACCAAGCTGCTGAACAGGTGCTCGTTGATGCATTCATCCCGGAACCGGCCGTTGAAGCTTTCCACGAACCCGTTCTGCTGCGGCTTGCCCGGCGCGATGTAGTGCCACAGCACCGATCGCTCCTCCTGCCAGCGTAGGATCGCGTGCGATGTCAGCTCCGTGCCGTTGTCACTGACCATTATCGTCGGGCGGCAGCCACGCCGCTCGATGATGCCATCGAGCTCGCGGCCGACCCGCAAACCCGACAGCGACGTATCGGCAACAAGACCAAGGCACTCACGGGTGAAGTCATCCACGACCGCCAGCACTCGGAACCGGCGCCCGTTGGCCAGCGCGTCGGAGACAAAATCCAACGACCAGCGCTGGTTCGCCGCCTCGGGCAACGCCATTGGCAACCGCGTTCCCAATGCTCGTTTCCGGCCGCCCCGCTTGCGCACCCCAAGCTTCTCCTCGCGGTAGAGCCGGAACAGCCGCTTGTGGTTCAGCCGGACACCATCACGCGCCAGCAGAATGTGCAGCCGCCGATAGCCGAACCGCCGTCGCTCAGCGGCCAGCACGCGCAATCGGGCACGGATATCGTCATCGCCGGATCGCTTGGAGACATACCGGTAGCTCTTTGGCTCTAGGCCGACCAACCCACATGCCCGCCGCTGCGAGTAGTTCTTCTGTTCAATCGCCCAGGTCACGGCTGCACGCCGCGAGCCGGGCGTCAGAAGTTTTTTGCCAGCATCTCCTTCAGCGTCGCCACATCCAGCATCTGCTCAGCCAGCAGCTTCTTGAGCTTGGCGTTCTCTTCCTCAAGCCCCTTCAGCTTGCGAGCGTCTGACACGTCCATGCCGCCGTATTTCGACCGCCACGTGTAGAATGTCGCGTCGCTGATGCCGTGCTTGCGGCACAGATCGGCCGCCGTCGCTCCCGCCTGGTGCTCCTTCAACACACCGATGATCTGTTCCTGCGTGAACCTTGACCGCTTCATCGTCCGTCTCCTGCCGACGGACCCTAACCTCAGATCGAGGGCACTTCAGGGGGCAAGGTCAGAGGATTGCCGCTTAACGGCGCCCGATGACTGCATCGCTTGCCTGTGGCTCGGATCGATCTCACGATCCTTGCATGTTCCCGGTTCCGAAGCTCCGCGTGGCACGCCCGACAGACGACCTGGATCCCCTCATCCGCTTCTACAGAGACGGTCTCGGTCTCAACGTTCTCTGCCAGTTCGAAAACCATGACGGCTTTGATGGCGTCATGCTCGGATGCGAGGGCGCTCCCTACCATTTCGAGTTTACCAAAGCCCGCGGCCATCCCGCCGGGCGAGCGCCAACGCAGGATCATCTGCTGATCTTCTACGTGCCCGATCCGCAGGAGTGGAAGGCCGCGACAGCCCGCATGCAGTCAGCGGGGTTCGCGCCTGTCCCCGCGTTCAACCCATACTGGGATCAGTGCGGCCAGACTTTTGAGGACCCGGACGGATACAGGGTGGTTATCCAGAATGGTCCCTGGACCGCCTGACGGCAGTCTAATCTTCCACTGCGGTTCTGGCCGGACGCTTACTGCTTTCAGGGATAACCTCGCGGAGCTGTGGCGCCTGGGCGTGGACAGGCTGGCCTCAAGAACTTTGGGAATAAGCAAGGAGTAGCGTCCACATCTGAGCCGCGTTTTACCTGTCCGATCTTGGTTGCCGTCCTGGAGGTCCAAAGACACAGCCAAGGCGATCGCGCCAACTGCGTGCCCGAAGGACATCACAAAGCATGGCGAGCCACTCGTGTAGGGCGATGAAGGCAGGATTGTAG
>CAXTRZ010000368.1:0-589 GCA_964246715.1 uncultured Acidobacteriaceae bacterium
GTATTCAGAATATTGAACTTAGGTCTGGACCTCGGGCTTGGCCAAAGATAAAGTCTTTATTTGCTGCACGATCGTTCGCAAAGTATTCAAAACGCTGGATTATCCTCATCAGGCGCCGTACTTTTCTGATGATGCATGTCTTGATTCCTGCCGCGATCTGCTGCTAACCCGTCCTTGTCTTTGTTTATTCTTCCCGCTTTTCCTTTCTCCCAGTTACGCATTGCTTTACCGGTCCACCGACGAACTCCCGTCTAAACTAAGGCCAGCATGTTCCGCCTTTCTTCTTTCCGCGACTTCGACTGGCCGCTCCTCTCGCTTATCGGCATCCTCTCCGTCATAAGCGTGCTGGAGATCAAGTCCGCCACGCTCATGACCAAGTTCCGCGGCTTCGACCACAAGCAGATCCTCTTCCTGCTTGCCGGTACCGCCCTCATGTTCCTCATCTCCCTCATCGACTATCACCGCCTCCTCGACCTCTCGCCCTGGGCCTACGGCGTCGGCCTCGTCTCCCTCGTCGCCGTCAAACTCGTCGGCACCCGCGTCCTCGGCGGCAAACGCTGGATCTCCATCGGCCCCATCCACTTTCAGC
>CAXTRZ010000368.1:599-2925 GCA_964246715.1 uncultured Acidobacteriaceae bacterium
AGCCGTCTGAGTGGATCAAGCTCATCCTCATCCTCGTCATCGCGCGCTTCTTCTGGTCCCGGGCGGGCCGCGATCTCACCTGGACTGACATCGTCAAGGCCTTCCTGCTCGTCGGCGTCCCTCTGCTCTTTGTCCTCAAGCAGCCCGACCTCGGCACCTCTCTCACCTACACCCCCATCCTGCTCTGCGGCCTCTTCCTTGGCGGTATCAACCTGCGCCAGGCCGGCATCCTGCTCGCCGTCTTCGCCATCATCGGAGGCATCGCCCTCAAATCCGGCAAGGTCCTCAAGCCCTACCAGGTCGCGCGCATCACTGCCTTCCGCGACCCCGACTCCGATCCCAAGGGCTCCGGCTACCAGATTCGCCAGTCCAAGATCGCCGTCGGCTCCGGCGGCATCTGGGGCAAGGGCACCAACCGCGGCACCCAGACCCAGGGCGATTTCCTCCCCATCCCCTACACCGACTTCATCTTCGCCGCCTTGTCCGAGGAGCACGGCTTCATCGGCGCGTTGGTCGTCCTGCTGCTCTACTTCCTCATCCTCATGCGCCTTATCCAGAACGCCCAGACCGCCTCCGATCTGCCGGGGAGCTTCATCATCATGGGCGTCGTCGCTGTCATCGTCTTCCAGATCGCCGTCAACGTGGGTATGGTCGTCGGCCTCATGCCCGTGACTGGCATCCCTCTGCCGCTGCTCAGCTATGGCGGCTCCTCTGTCCTGTTTACCTTCCTCGCACTCGGCATCGTCATGAACATCCGCATGCGCCGCTTCGTCAACTGATCCAAATGAAGCTCGCGCTGAGCAGCTCCCTCTGATCGAAAACACGGTGTAAAGTCGCGTTCGTGACGCTCAGGTTACAATTACCTCGAACCCAATCCGTCGCTTGCCGCGGATCTGGTGCATACTGGACTCACCTGACCGGCCAGATGCCGGCTCAGCGCAACACCCGCTCCTCTTTGGCGCAAGGCGCCGTCGAGCGGAAACAAGACTTTTAGACTTCACCCTAAAGAAAAAGGCCGGCCAGGCCAGAGCTTCGAACTCCGTTGGCCGGACAGGTTTGGGAAGAATGAACGCATCCGGAAGGCTAACGGCCCCGCCTCAATCCGAGGTTGTATCGGTCACCTTCTCCTGCGTCCCTCTGCTTGAAGCATCCCCGCGTGGCTCCGATCTCCCCTGTTTCGCTCCCGTTCCCGCCTATCCGCGTCGTTCAGGGGCCGAAGTGTGCCAACACCTCGCACTAACAGAGATTGTCTCCGCAGCTTCCGCAGCCTTCGCGCTTCCGTACCAGTCCTGCTCCACGGTGGGCTCCGCTTAGCACCCGCTAGCGTCGCCGCCGAACTCCCGCCTTGCCTGCCGCCCGGACCACAGGTCCAGAAAGCAGAGCAATGTCGAAAGAAATCTACATCTCTTCCACGCCGCATGAGACCCGGCTCGCCATCGTCGAAAACGACGCCCTCACCGAAATCTACTACGAGCGCGAAAACGAATACACGCTCGCCGGATCCATCTATAACGGCCGCGTCACCCGCGTTCTTCCCGGTATGCAGTCGTCCTTTGTGGACATCGGCCTGGAGCGCGACGCCTTCCTCTACATCACCGACTTCATGGAAGAAGCCGGCGACTCCGCCGACTTCGAGGCCGGCGACCACGCCCGAGCCGCTCGCAGCGACCGGAACAGCAGCGATCGCAACGGCGGAGACCGCGGCGGCCGGGATCGCGGCGACCGCAACAGCCGCAGCGACCGCAGCGATAGAAACGACCGCGACCCCCAGCCCCGACTCTCCTCCGGCGAGCCCTCCGACGCCGACCTTTTCACCCAGGCCGTCTCCAGCCTTGAACCCGCCCGGCCGGTCGAGGGCGAACGCTTCGATCGCGGCAGCCGTCGCGGAGGCCGCAACCGCCGTGATCGCAACCTCAACTCCGACGGCACCCCCCGCCGGGATCGCGCCGAAGCCTCACGCACGGACACCCCACGCCCAGAGCCCATCCGCAGCGAGTCCCCCACAGCGTTTCTTCAGGATGCCATCCTACCTCCCACCGAGCAACTCGGCGAAGCCTCCCCAGGAGCCGACGGCAGCCGCCGCTGGCGTGGACGCCGCAGCCGCCGCGGCAATCGTGGCCGCGACGAGGCCGGCAGTCCCGCGGCAGCGCGCGAGACCGGCGCGCTCGCTTCATCGTTGGACGAGGCTGACGAGCCCGCCTTCGAGATCGGAGCCGGCACAGCAGCGCCCGTCCAGACGCCGGCCCAGCCCGCCGGGCGCGCCCTAAGAGAGGTCAGAGAAGATCGTGCAACGCGCGCCGAAGGCCGTGGCGACCGGAACGAAGGC
>CAXTRZ010000369.1:0-2916 GCA_964246715.1 uncultured Acidobacteriaceae bacterium
ATGTTCTTCCGAATCTCATCCCGGTACCGCTCCACCAAACACCCCGCCACCACAATCCGCTTCGCCTTACCCCCATGCGCCTGCTTGTGCTGCACCATCTCCAGAATCGTGTTCACCGACTCCTGCTTCGCCGAGTCGATGAAGCTGCACGTATTCACCACGATGATCTCCGCGTCCTCCGCCTTCGGCGTCAGCTCGGCGCCGTTGTGGTGCAACAGCCCCATCATCACCTCGGAGTCCACCAGGTTCTTCGGGCAGCCCAGCGAGATAAACCCCACCTTGGGCCGGGCTAGGGATGTGGCTTCAGGCGAAGTGGCGGGCATTTGTGTCTTGGTATCCAGCAGAGAAGACATCACGCTCCATTCTATCAACCAATCTTCAACCCACGTTCGACGCCGGCTTCGCCCGCTTTCGCCGCAGCGCATCCAGGTGAATCGCCAACGCGACCATTCCGCCCACAATCGTCGCATAGGCACGCCTGTGCGCAATCTCCGGCCCGGGCATCGCGTTCAGCGAGAGCAGAAATACGATATACGAGGTCAGAAACACCGAGAAGAATCCGTAGTTGATCGCATTCGTCAGATACGCAAAGAAGCAGAACCCGCTCGCCAGCCAAGCCAGCACCATCAGATCCGGATGCACATGCAGCAGAAAGAACGTGGCCAGCACCGCCCCCGCTAGCGTCCCAAGCACCCGCATCAGTGCCCGGTTCAGCGTCTCGGCAAAGACCGGCTTCTGCACCAGCAGCGCGGTCATCGGCACCCAGTAACCGCTCTGTACCCCCCGCCACCGATAGATCTCCGTCGCCACCGCCACCGTCAGCGCCATGCGCAGCGCAAACATCACGCTCGGCGAAGTCCGCAGCCGCGGCAGCGCCCGTGGGAATCCCCGCAGCCGCCGCAGCACCCGGTGCCACCCGATCTTCCGCTGCAACCGCTTCGCCTTCCGCCAGCCATAGCGCGGAATGTACCGCAGGTCAGACCCCAACTCCGGCAGCAGATGCAGAAACGCACTCGACAGCCCGACCTGCAGCACTCCTCCTGTCAGCGTCAGCAGCGCCCGCAGAAACGCATGGTACGCATCCGCCGGAAACGCGCTCGTCACCAGCAGCGTCACCGCCGCTTGCTGCCCCACCCACGCCACTCCCGGAGCTCGCGCCGTCAACATCCCATACACAAACGCCCACACCGCCCCGGCCACCACAACGACATACCCATGGTGCCCCGCAAACATCCCCACAAACGTTGAAAACGTCATCGCCAGCGTCGCCGCAATCATCGGCCACAGCCGCGAGTCCGCAATCTTCTGGTTCATCCCGAACCCGATCGTCATCGCGCCGCCGCCCGCAATCAGCCCCGCGCTCGGATGCCCCACAGCCACCCCGGTCACTAGCGCTGTCGCCACCGGCACCACCGCAATCATCGACGTCCGAAAGCTCGTCTCATTCCAGCGAAACGTATACAGATCGGCAAACCTGCCATGGTGTTCCAAAGGATCAGAGGCCGGCGAAATCATCTCCTCCAGTCTACCGTTCAGGCAAACAGCATCCGCACCGCAATCACCATCAGCAGCACAGCAAACCCGCGCCGCAACCCTGCGTCGGAGACATACTTCGCCCACGTCCCACCCAACCATCCTCCCAGCGCAAATCAAACTGCGATCAGCGTCGCCAGCCGCAGATCCACCGCGTCCGCCTTCCAGTACTTCCAAAACGCGAATACCCCAATGGGCAGCAGCAGCGTCGCCAGGCTCGTCCCCTGCGCCTTATGCTGACTCATCCCGTAGAAAAACACCAGCGCCGGAATCAACACCGCCCCGCCGCCAATGCCCACCAGCCCGGAGATCACGCCAATCGCCACACCCAGCAGCAGCCCACCAACGATCCCCACCGCGCTCATCCTTTACCTCGCCTTCTTCTCCTCCAACAGCGTCTCATATAGCTTGATTGTCTGATCCGCAATTGCTCCCCAGGCAAAGTGATCCTCCACCCGCTTGCGCCCAGCCTCGCCCATCCGCTTCGCCTTCGCCGGGTCCTTCAGCAGCGCCGTCACCGGAGCCGCTAGGTCCTTGGCAAACTGCTCCGTATCCGCCGGAAACGTCGTCACCGGATCCGCTGTAAACGGCACCAGATACCCTGTCTCGCCCTCCACCACCACCTCCAGAATCCCGCCCGTCGCACTCGCCACCACGGGCGCCTTACACGCCATCGCCTCCAAATTGATGATCCCGAACGGCTCGTACACGCTCGGGCACCAGAAAACCGCGCAGTGCGAGTACAGCTCAATCGCCTCCGCCTTCGTCACCATCTGCTCAATCCACACAATGTTGTGGCCCGTGCCGGTCGGGTCCCCGGTCGCGATCGCATGACCCCCATCGGCTGTCACCTGCTCCTTGCCGGCCGCATCGCTTCCCGGCGTCAGTTGACGCACCTTCTCCACCTTCGCCCGCATCTCCGCCGCAATCTCCTGCGTATCCGGAGCTCCCGCGCACAGCACCACCTGTGTCCCCGCCGGCAGATACTGGATCGCATCCACCAGATGCGTCACCCCCTTCTGCCGCGTGATCCGCCCCACAAACAGCACGTATGGCTTCGTCACATCGACGCCGTATTTCACCAGCGCCTCCGTGCTCGCCGTCTGCTGATACTGCTCCAGATCGATCCCGTTGTAGATCACGTGGATCTTCGCCGCATCCACATCCGGATACGCCGCCATGATGTCCGCCTTCGTGCCGTTCGACACCGCAATCACCGCGTCCGCATCCAGAATCGCCGTCCGCTCCATCCACGAGCTCATCGCATAGCCCGACCCCAACTGCTCCGCCTTCCACGCCCGCAGCGGCTCCAGCGAGTGCGTCGTCAGCACAAACGGCACACCATACAGCTTCTTCGCCAGAAAGCCCGCCATCGCCACATAC
>CAXTRZ010000370.1:0-2915 GCA_964246715.1 uncultured Acidobacteriaceae bacterium
GGCTGGTATGGTCCCCGTAATCCCAGTGGTCGGCGCGGCCTGAGAGGGTGAGGGTGGCGTCCCCAACCAGCGCAATCGTGGTCTGCGCGAAGGCGCTGTCCACATTGGTGTGGAACTGCTGCAGGATCGAGGTGGAAGTGGGTGAGGTGGGATTGGCGCTGTAGGGGTTGGGCAGGGGCACCGGCTGCTGGATGTTGTAGTTGATGCGGTTGAGCGAGTGCGTAACGCCGCCGGAGGCGAGCAGCCAGGGCGCGAGCTCGGAGGTCATGCTGTAGCTTGCGGTGGAAGTGCCTTCGTGCGAGTTCTCCACGTACGTGGTCTGATTGTTGAGCAACTGATCGGATTCCTGAATGTTTTGCGCCTGCTCGGCGTTTGAGACGGTGAGGACGCCAAAGGTCTTACCGGAAAAGACGTGCTGCCAATTCATGCCGGTCGTGTTGCGCCATCCGGAGTAGTTGATGTTGAAGGGGTTGGTCTCATGCGGGTCATCCGGATCGGGACGGATGGCGATGGAGTCGATGCCGGTAAGCGAGAGGCCCCAGACGCGGTCCCCCTCACCGACGTTGCGGTCCGCACGGACAAGGCTGTTGGTGTATCTGGGCACGCCGTTCAGGCCGATATCGTTGGTAAGCAGGTTGAGCACGCTTTCTCGGCCGGAGATGAGCACGTTGCCGTCGCTACCCCAAGGGCTGGAGGTGGTGACGCCGACGCCGGCAAAGCCCGCCTCCAGAATACGGCGCACGGGGCGAGAGTTCTCGGGAACGGTATTGATTTCAATGACGGAGGAGAGTCGGTCCGGGAAGCGGGCGTCATGCACGCCGGAGTGCAAAGTGAGGCTCTCGATGGCGTTGTTGTCAATCATGGAGACGAAGCCGCCGGTGGTGTCCGAGAGGGCGAGGTGATTGATGGAGGGAACGACGATGCCGTCGATGACAAAGAGGTTCTCCACCGGGTTGCCGCCGCGAACCAGCATGTCATTGCGCTGGTCATTATCGGAGACGACGCCGGGCAGCAGTTGGAAGTACCGGGATGGGTCGCCGAAGGTGCCGGCGGTCTTCTCGATCGCATCGGCTGACACCTTGATCTGTGCGTCGTGGCTGACGGTGGAGTAGAAGTTCTGATCGCGCACCAGGACGTGTTCGCTGGTCTTCAGCTTGGCGGAGGACGCGGAAGTGGATGCAACCTCCGCTGTGGTGAAGAGAGAGGCGGGGGCTGAGGCGGTGAGGGCGGATGGAGTGGCCGCATGGGCGAGCGACTCCGCAAGCATGGCGGTGCGGGCCGCGGACGGAAGCTCGAGCGAGGTGAACTGGCCCCCTTCCTTCTGCTTCAGGCAGGGTGCGAGGCCGAGGCCGATCGCGGCTGTGGTGTCAGCAGCAACAAGCTTACCCACTTCGCATGGCGGGATAACCGCCCAGCAGCAGGAGGTCGCAAAGATGGTCGCAGAGAATGCCAGAGAGCGGCGTGTGGAGGAACGAAGCAGGGCACGGAAGCTGCGCATGGAAACCTCGGTCGCTAAGGGCGATGCTTGCTTTATCGGGTAAACACCGTGCTTCTTGAGGCTTGCGAGCACTTGTTTGTACGAATCTGGGACAGCAGCGAAGGCTGGGGAACGATGACGATCCCAAGAGCGGGAGGGGTTTAAAGAAGTACACAGAAGGCGCGCAGACCCTCGGCTGCGAGCATAAGGGCTACATAGAAAGCAGGATGGGCTTGCACCAGTAGATGCACTTTGGCATACGCCGACGCAAGGCCGCAGCTGATTTTCTTGTAACTTTTATTTGGCTTATTCCAGTTTGGCATAAATTTGGGAGCTGCTACGCCGAGTTGGTGGTCTAGCTAAGCGGCCTAGCACGGATGCGAGAATGGAAGGGATGCTACAACTCTCAGGCGCGGGAAAACGATTCGGTCAGAAGCTGCTCTTTGAAGATGTGAACTGGCTGGTAACGCCGGCGGAGCGGACGGGGCTTGTTGGCGGCAATGGAACAGGCAAGTCCACGCTGCTGAAGGTGCTCGCGGGGCGGGAGTCGCTGGATTACGGGACGATCTCGCGGACCAAAGGGATGACGCTGGGATACCTGCCGCAGGACGGGCTGGCGATGCGCGGCAAGACCGTCTTCGAGGAGTGTTTGAGCGTCTTCGACGAGCTGCGCGGGCTGGAAGATGAGGCGGAGATTCTGACGGGCAAGCTGGCTGACCTGGCGCCCGGGAGTGCGGAGTATGAGGCGGCGGCGGCGCGCTACTCGCACATTACGGATCTGATGCACGCCAACGATATCTACACGCTGGACTACCAAGTGGGAACGGTGCTGGGCGGGCTTGGCTTTGGGCGCGAGGACTGGGAGCGGAGAACGGAAGAGTTCTCCGGCGGCTGGCAAATGCGGATTGCGCTGGCCAAGCTGCTGCTGGAGAAGCCCAGCCTTCTGCTGCTGGATGAGCCGACGAACCATCTGGATCTGGAGACGAGGAACTGGCTCGAGGACTATCTGCGCAACTACGAGAATGCCTTCATTCTAATCTCGCATGACCGGTACTTTCTGGATGTGACGGTGAACAAGACGACCGAGGTCTGGAACAAGCGGGCCCACTTCTATGTGGGCGGCTATGAAAAGTATGTGAAGCAGAAGGAGGAGCGGCGCACGCAACTGATGAATGCGTACAAGAACCAGCGCGAGCGGATTGAGGACCTGGAGGCGTTCATCAACCGGTTCCGCTACCAGGCGACGAAGGCCAAGCAGGTGCAGTCGCGGATCAAGGAGTTGGAAAAGATTGAGCGGATCGAGGTGCCGGAGGAGGAGGCGACGATCCACTTTACGATTCCGCAGCCGCCGGCAAGCGGGCGAACGGTGATCGAAGTGAATGGGCTGACCAAGGTCTATCCTACGCGGGATGGAAGGGGGGAGAAGACAATCCTGGAG
>CAXTRZ010000371.1:0-2906 GCA_964246715.1 uncultured Acidobacteriaceae bacterium
ACAATCGGTGTCGCTCTTGCCCTTGCCGCCCGCGCCGATGACGGCGATGTTCAGTTTGCTGTTGAGGTTCTGGCCGCGCACGATGGCCGGGAAGCCAAGGGTCATCGCCCCGGCGGCCAGCGCGGTGGCCAGGCGCTGGCGGTGCTCGACGGCGACACCGAGGGCGGCGGCGGCGGTCAGGACAGCCGTGAGGTCGATCTTATAGGCCTCGCGGCGGAGGAGCTTGCGGCCGGTGGGATGGGCGAGGATGCGGACATAAGGGTTGGACAAGGCGCGGAGGACGCGGGCGGTCTGCTCGGCTTCGGTGAGGTCGAACTTGGTGTGGACGCTGGCGATGACGATGTCTAATTGCTGCAACGTTTCGTTGCTTAAATCCATGGAGCCGTCGGCGAGGATGTCGCACTCGATGCCGGTGAAGAGGTGGATGCGACCGGCCATCTCCTCATTCACTTTGCGGACGCGGGCGGCGTGGGCGAGGGCGCGCTCGTCGTTCATGCCGTTGGTCATGGCGAGGTTTTTGCTGTGGTCGGTGATGGCGATGTAACGGCGTCCGCGGGCGAGGGCAGCCTCGGCCATCTCGCGGATGGTGCAGGCGCCGTCGGTCTCGGAGGTGTGCATGTGGACGTCGCCGTGGAGGTCAGCGAGGGTGATGAGGTTCGGCAACGTGTGGTTTGCGGCGGCTTCGAGCTCGCCGCAGTTTTCGCGGAGCTCGGGTGGGATGTAGTCAAGGTCGAGGGCGTTATAGATGGCTTCTTCGGACTCGGAAGCGATGATGACGTTGTCTTCAAGGCGGAGCAGGGCGTATTCGCTGAGCGTGAGACCGCGCTTGATGGCGCGCTGCCGGAGGGCGACGTTGTGATGCTTCCCACCCGTGAAGTACTGTAGCGCAGCCCCGTAGCAAGCACTGGGAAGCAGTCGCACATCAACCTGGAGGTTGTTGCGGAGGGTGAAGGTGACTTTGTTTTGGCCGCGGGCCATGAGCTTGTCGATCAAGGGGAGGGTGGCGACGTATTCGACGGCAGCGGCAACGACGTCAGGCTCGCAGGCGGGGCCGGTGGCGAGGAGGTCGAGGTCGCCGACGGTGTCCTTGCCGCGGCGGAGGGAGCCGGCAGGGGTGACGGTCTCTATGCCGGGGAAGGCGAGGATGAGTTGGGCGATGCGGTTGGCGTAGTCGCGGGCGTGGTCGATGCGGAAGCGGGAGGAGTTTTTGCGGTGATCCTCGATGCCCTTGAGGAGCTTGGTGACGAACTTGTCGCCCATGCGGGGAAGGTTGGTGAGGTGGCCGGCCTTGGCGGCGGCTTCGAGCTGGTCGATGTCGGCGACCTGAAGGGCGGACCAGACGAGGGCGACGGTTTTGGGGCCCATGCCGGGGAGGCGGAGGAGCTCGAGCATGGTGGGGCGGTACTTGGCGAGCAGCTCGTCGCGGAGCGGCATGGAGCCGGTGGCGATGAGGTCGCGGAGGTTGGCGGCCATGCCCTTGCCGATGCCGGGGATGGCGAGAAGGAGTTTGGGGTCGGCGTCCGGCGCGGCGAGGGTGGCGAGCTGGGTGGTCTGCTGCTCGACGGCCTCGGCGGCGCGGCGGTAGGAGCGGACGCGGAAGGTGTCGGCTCCGTCGATTTCGAGGAGGGCGGCGGTTTCGTCGAGGAGGCGGGCGAGGGTGATGTTGTCCATATTGAAAGAGCGTTCAGCATTGAAAGCGTTACGGAAAACAGGAAGGAGCGGCCCATGGGTGGCCGCTCCTAGAGTATCTATCAAAACGTATCTACCAGAAGGTGTCTACCAGAACGTGTCTGTCAGAAACGTGTCTACCAGAACGTATGTATCAGAACGTAAGAGGCAAAAATCTGCGAAGGGTGTGTGACTGCTGCTACAGGGCGGTCTTGAGCCGGTTGACTTGGTCCGCCTGAGGGCCCTTGTCGCCCTGGATGATGTCGAACTCGACCTCATCGCCCTCTTTGAGGGATTTGTATCCGTCGAGCTGGATGGAGCTGTAGTGGACAAAGACATCCGGGCCACCGTCGCGGCCGAGAAATCCGTATCCTTTTGCATTGTTGAACCACTTCACCTGACCTTTGTACTGTGCCACAGGAGCCTCCGTCGATCGTTGGAACAGTCTCGCCCTGAAGTTATGGGGCGGGGTCCGAGCCGCTGTACGTCTTCGTACCGTGCGTGCTTGTACCCTGTTCTAGGTCTAGGATGCAGGAGGGTCAGTTCGATATGCGACAAAGACCTCTTGTTACGCAACTTTTTCTTTTGTTTTAGTGACTTCGACAAAAGATTAATGATATGAAAGGGACGATTCGCTGGTGCGTCGGGAGGCATACAGAAGGACGGTGAGAATGGTTTTACCATCCTCGATTTTGCCGGCGTGGATCATGGCAAGGAGCTCCGAGAGGGGGATATGGAGGGTTTGGATCTTCTCGTCTTCTTCGGGTTGGGCGAGGCCTTCGCGGAGGTCTTCGGCGAGGAAGACCTGCATGGCTTCAGCGAGGAAGCCAGGGCTGGCGTAGTAGCGGGCGTGGCGGGCCCAGCGGCGAGCGCGGAAGCCGGTCTCTTCCATGAGCTCGCGCTTGGCAGCGGCGAGGGCGGGCTCGCCGGGCTCGATGCGGCCGGCGGGTAGCTCGAGGAGGAACTTGCCGGCGGCGTGGCGATACTGGCGCTCGATGAGGATGGTGGGGTCCGCGGGGTTGCAGGAGGCGTCGACGGCGAGGATGACGACGGAACCGCTGTGCTGGATGACGTCGCGGGTGCTGGTGACGCCGCCGGGCTCGGTGACGGTGTCCGTGGTGATGTGGAAGACGCGGCCCTTATAGGCGACCTTGGAGGAGAGGAGTTTGGCCTTGCCGGTGAGTTGATTTTTGCGAGGCGGTCGCAGGGTGGGGACGAGCGGGGGAGGGGATTGCTTG
>CAXTRZ010000372.1:0-2902 GCA_964246715.1 uncultured Acidobacteriaceae bacterium
GCTTCACCCGTATGTCTCGCTCTACAGCACCCGCGGCTGCCCCGCGCAGTGCACCTTCTGCCTCTGGCCCCAGACCCTCTCCGGCCACGCCTGGCGCAAGCGGTCTACCGATGATGTGGCGGCCGAGATGGCCAATGCCAAAAAGCTCTTCCCGCACGTCAAGGAGTTCTTCTTCGACGACGACACCTTCAACATCCAGAAGGAACGCACCATTGAGCTCTGCGCCAAGCTCAAGCCCCTCGGCCTGACCTGGTCCTGCACCTCGCGCGTCACCACCCACCGCGACACCCTCAAAGCCATGAAGGAAGCCGGATGCCGCCTCCTGATCGTCGGCTTCGAGTCAGGCGACCCCCAGATCCTCAAGAACATCAAGAAGGGCGCCACCGTCGAGCGCGCCCGCGAGTTCGTCAAGGACTGCCACGACCTCGGCCTCATCATTCACGCCGACTTCATCCTCGGCCTTCCCGGCGAGACCAAGCAGTCCATCCGCAACACCATCGACTTCGCCAAGTCCCTCGACTGCGAGACCATCCAGGTCTCCATCGCACACGCCTACCCCGGCACCGAGTTCTACGACTTCGCCGAAAAGAACGGCTTCATCACCAACCAGAAGATGGAAGACGATATGGGCCACCAGATGGCCCACATTGAGTACCCCGGCCTCCCCGTCGAGTACGTCATGGAGATGGTCCACAAGTTCTACGATGAGTACTACTTCCGCCCCAAGGCCGCCGCGCGCGTTGTCTGGAAGGCCATCGTCAACCGCGATGTCCCCCGCCTTTACGTTGAAGCCAAGTCCTTCATGAAGCTCCGCGCGCAGCGCAACAAGGCCGCCCGCAAGATGAAGGAAGAGAACGCCCTCAAGCAGCAGGAATCCGTCAGCATGAACGCATAGTCCCGCTCCAGGTCACACGGCCAGCACGGGACCAACGTGCTGGCCTTCGTTTTTATCAAAGAACCGTAAGCGCAGTCCTTGACATTGGGTCATTCTGGGCAAAGCGAAGAAGCGCCGTAGTAGCCTTGTCGTTGCTTGTTCTAGTTCGCGCCTCTCGCGTTCTTCCTTGACGTCCTTGCGGTGAAGATGTTGCCGTTGCAGTTGCCTTTCCCTACTCACGAACCAGCCCTCACGACCAACTGCCTTCATGACCCACAAGCTCACCCCCACCCAATACGCCACCCTCCTCGCGGTCGTCCTCACCGCCTCCTTCGGCGACGCCCTCCTCTCCCGCGGCATGGCGCAAATTGTGGTCCAGCGCGGCCAAGTCGATCTCCATCATCTCCCTCTCCTCTTCCACGCCCTCGCCAACCCCAACGTCATCGCCGGAATCGTCCTCCTCATCGGCTTCTTCGCTAGCTACATGACCGCTCTCTCCTGGGCCGATCTCACTTTTGTCATGCCCGCCACCGCCTTCGGCAACGTCGTCATCGCCCTTATCAGCCGCTTCCTGCTGCATGAGACCCTCTCCTGGTCCCGCTGGCTCGGCATCCTCCTCCTCACCTCCGCCGTCGGCTTTGTCGCCAACCGCCCCGCCCGCACCGACCTCAAGCAAGACCTCACCACCACCCCGCCCGGGGTCGCCATATGATGCCTGCAGCCCCGCCCCAAATACGGTTGTCATCCCCAACACGGCTGCCGCCCCAAACACGGTTGTCATCCTTCCGCGCAGCGGGAGGACCTGCTTTTGCCCCTGCAGTTGTGCTTCCTCCCAGTCACCGGCTCAAAGGCGGCCACTGATGCACGCCTCCACCCCGCCCCTCATCGCCTGGACCTGCATCGCCTTCGTCGCCGTCCTCGCCATCGCCGGCGAAGTCCTCATCGCCGCCGCCATGCGCCAGATCGGCGACCTTGACCTCGTCCGCGCCGCCCGTGGCCTCTCCGGCACCATCCGAAGCGTGGTCTCCAACCCCACCTTCCTCGCCGGCGCCCTCTGCATGGCCCTCAACTTCTTCGCCATGCTCTTCACCCTCTCCAAGGTCGATCTCTCCCTCGCCGCCCCCGGCATCGCCAGCTTCAACTACGTCGGCAACGCCGTCGCCGCACGCCTCTTCCTCCATGAAGACGTCGACCGCCGCCGCTGGCTCGCCGTCCTCTTCGTCGCCGTCGGCGTCTTCCTCCTCGCCCGCTGAGCGGTGGCAGGAGTTATCCTGTCCTCAACGCATAGCTCGACGGCCATGAACCCTCAAGCCCGCAGTCTCCTCGCCACCGCCCAGATCGCCACCGCAGGCTCTGCCCTCATGGTGCTCTCGTACGTCCTCTCCCCTCGTCCCGGCCCTCACATCGATTGGCGCCACTCCACGCCCATCCACTCCGGACCACTGGGCCAGCCCTCCAACTGTGACCTACACAGTAACTTTGCGGTCACGAGCGCGGTTACAAAAGTCGATACAAACCTAAGTCTTTTGCTCTGAATATTTTGCACAAGAACCGCCGGGGGAAGGTTGACCCCATTCCCTACACAAACCCAAGATTCGCCGCCCCAAAGCTCCCAATATTCGGAAAGATCGTCGACATCTGCGCCGTGCTGACGCCAAACCACTGCGCCAGCGTCGCCGCATACTGCACGCTGCCCGTCGTCGGTACCCAGCGCCCATTCGATCCCGAATCGTCCGGCCCGCCCAATGCCAGCGTCGGAAACGTCCCGTACATCGTGCCACCCTTAACCGCCCCGCCCATCACCATGTGGTGCGACCCCCACGCATGGTCCGTCCCCGTATTCGAGTTTGGCTGGAACGTCCGGCTGAAGTCCGACATCGTAAACGTCGTCACATTGTTCTGCACCCCAAGCTCCTGCGTCGAAGCATAGAAGTCCGCCAGAGCCGGGCTGATCTGCGCCAGCAGACTCCCTTGGAGCGTTAGCTGGTCGGAGTGCGTATCGAAGTTCCCCACCCCGCAGAAGAAGAT
>CAXTRZ010000373.1:0-2902 GCA_964246715.1 uncultured Acidobacteriaceae bacterium
ACTCCCCGGAGTTCTGGCTCAACACCCAGCGCCGCACGGACCTTTGGGAGGCGCTCAACAATCCCGCCCGCCGCACCCGCATCGAGCGTGCCCAGCCGCTGAAGATAACGCGAACCAGCCAGGCCCAAACCGCGTAACAGGTAAGATCAAGCCCAACCCGTTTTCAAAGCAAACCCTCCATGGAATTCAAGGAAGCCCTCAGTCTCGCGCTGCAATCGCTCTGGGCGAACAAGCTGCGCTCCGTGCTCACGCTGCTCGGCGTCGTCATTGGCGTGGCCAGCGTCATCGCCGTCGTCACGCTCGTCAACGGCGCCAATATGTTCGTCATCCAGAAGTTTTCGAGCTACGGCGCGGACGTCTTTACCCTCACCAAGGCGCCCAGCTTCTCCACTAATCCGGACGATTACATGAAGTTCCAGAAGCGCAAGAACATCCTCTTCTCGGACTTCCAGTACATCCAGGAGAACTGCCGCCATTGCCAAGGCATGGGCGCCCAGCAGGCCGCCACCGGCAAGCTCGTCCGCGGTACCCAGGCCATTACCGACGCACAGATCCGCGGCTATACCTGGCAGATGCCCCAGCTTCAGAACCTGGACATCACCGAAGGCCGCGGTCTCACCTCCACCGACGACGAGCACGCCTCCCGCGTCGCCATCATCGGCACCGACGTCCAGGACAACCTCTTCCCCGGCGCCGATCCCATCGGCCAGGAACTCCGCGTCGACGGCGCCCCCTACACCGTCATCGGCGTCGTTGAAAAGCAGGGCAGCACCTTCGGCCAGTCGCA
This sequence comes from uncultured Acidobacteriaceae bacterium, assembly GCA_964246715.1. Lineage (GTDB taxonomy): Bacteria > Acidobacteriota > Terriglobia > Terriglobales > Acidobacteriaceae > Edaphobacter. Next base: position 788 of record CAXTRZ010000373.1, read on the forward strand.
GGACAACTGGGTGGGCATCCCGCTTGAGGCCTATCAAAAAGCCTACGGCACCCAGAAGACCGTCACCATCTACATCAAGGCGGGCTCCGCCGGCCCGCAACTGGAGCAGGCCGCCGACGAGGTCCGCGTCCTGATGCGCGCCGCACGCCATGACGCCCCCGGCACCGAAGACTCCTTCTCGCTGGATACCAACAACACCCTCGTCGGCTTCGCCAGCACGCTGACCAACTCCTTCGGCCTCGTCCTCGGCGCCATCGCCCTCATCTCGCTCGTCGTCGGCGGCATCGTCATTATGAACATCATGTTGGTCTCCGTCACCGAGCGCACCCGCGAGATCGGCATCCGCAAGGCGCTCGGAGCGCGCCGCCAGGACATCCTCCTCCAGTTCCTCATCGAGTCCGGCGTCATGGCCGGTATCGGCGGCTTCTTCGGCGTCGCCCTTGGCGTCGGCGTCGCGGAGGCCATCACCCTGCTCGCCGGCTTCCCCTCCGCCGTCGCCGCCTGGAGCGTCATCGCCGGTCTCCTGATGGCCACCGCCACCGGCGTCTTCTTCGGCGTCTACCCCGCCCGCAAAGCCGCCGAACTCGACCCCATCGTCGCCCTAAGAGCCGACTAGGCGCAGACTAGAACGGACAACGGATCACCGAGAACGGACTACTCCCATGACCCTCACCGACCAAAAAGAAACCGTCAAGATGGCTCTCGACACTCTGCGCACCAACAAGCTGCGCAGCGGCCTCACCATTCTCGGCATCGTCATCGGCGTCATGACCGTCATCATCATCTCGTCCGTGGTCAACGGCCTCAACTCCAACGTCTCCAACCTCGTCCAGAGCCTCGGCTCGAACATCCTCTTCATCTTCCGTTTCCCCGTCTTCTCCGGCAAGCCCACCACGGAGATGCTCTCCCGCAAGCAGATGACCTATGACGACGCCATCGCCATGCGCAGCCTCCCCCACGTCGTCGCCGCCTCGCCTTCGCTGCGGTACGCCCAGCAGACCAACTTCGGCGCCATCGGATCCACCGCCATCAAGGGCGGCGGCAAGAGCATGCAGGGCACCACCATCGAAGGCGACACCCCCGCCCTCAAGGACGTGCTCGACCTCGACATCGCCGAGGGCCGCTACTTCAACGAGAACGACCTTGAGCGCGCCTCCAACGTCACCGTCCTGGGCTACGACACCGCCGACGAGCTCTTCGGCGTCGACAAAGCCGTCGGCCAGGAGGTCGTCGTCGGCGGCATGACCTTCAACGTCATCGGCGTCGCCGGGAAGAAGAAGACCGCCTTTGGCGGCGGCAAGAACCCCGAGGACAACTTCGTCTACTTCCCCGTCACTGTCTTCCACAAGCTCCATCCCGAGGTCCTCGACTACTGGATCATGGTGAAATATGACGACCCCAAGAACGTCGGCCTGGTCCAGGATGAGCTCACCGACCTCCTCCGCCGCCGCCGCAAGGTCCCCAATGAGGCCCCGGACAACTTCGCCATCTTCGGCACAGACTCGCTCACCCGCCTCTGGAACCAGATCACCGGCGGCCTCTTCATGCTGCTCTTCGCGCTGTCCTCGGTCGCCCTCATGGTCGGCGGCGTCGGCGTCATGAACATCATGCTCGTCTCCGTCACCGAGCGCACCCGCGAGATCGGCGTCCGCAAGGCCATCGGAGCCACCAAGCGCACCATCATGGCCCAGTTCACGCTGGAGGCCGTCACCCTCTGCGCCGTAGGCGGCATCATCGGTGTCATCGGCGGCAGCGCCATCGCGCTGCTGCTCGCCATCTTCCTGCCCTCCCAGGTCTCCACCTTCTGGGTTTTGCTCGCCTTCGGCAGCGCCTGCGCCATCGGCCTGCTCTTCGGCGTCTACCCCGCCTACAAAGCCGCCAGCCTGAACCCCATCGAAGCCCTCCGCTACGAGTAGCCCTCTGCTTGTTCCTCCTTCCGCAAAGCGGACCTGCTTTCCCTCGTCCCAGGGCTCGAACTTCAATCCCCTCAACACGTCCGATAGACTAGGGACGTGTACGTCCTTCCCCTTGTAATCGAATCCCTAACCGCCCTGCTCACCGCAGCCGGCCTCGGTTACATGGTTCTGGCCCTCTGGGGAGCCCGCGACTTCGTCC
>CAXTRZ010000374.1:0-2901 GCA_964246715.1 uncultured Acidobacteriaceae bacterium
AACTCACCTGGAACACATCTACCGCCGGCTGCACGTCTCCAGCCGCGCCGCCGCTTTGGTCGGCCCAAAGACTCTTACGCCTTTATCGCTGAGCGCATCGACAATCCCTTCCGCTAGCGGCGCCTCCGGCCCCACCACCACCAGGTCCGGCCCCTCCGCCTCCACCACCCTCAGCATTGACTCCAACCTGCTCATATCCACCGCCACGCACCGGGCCACACGCGCAATCCCGCCATTTCCCGGTGCACACACCACCTCGCTCACCCTCGCACTGCGCCGCAGCGCCCAAATCAGCGCATGCTCCCGGCCGCCACCACCAAACACCAAAATCTTCATCCTTGTAACCTAGCATCGCCCGATCACCCCCGCTCGGGTCCGCGTGCTAACGTCAGAAAGTGGAGGATCTCGCCCTCATCCCTGCCGACCCAGCCCCAGAGTCGCCCGTCTTTCCGGACCCTCGCCGCAGCGCGCCTCAGCGACCCAGGGCCCTTCTGCGCTTCCGCCGAAACGAAGTCCTGAGCTACTTTGGACCCGCATTCGTCGCCTCCGTCGCTTACATCGACCCCGGCAACTTCGCCACCAACATCCTCGCCGGCACGCAGTTCGGCTACCGCCTCCTCTGGGTGCTCCTCTGGTCGAACGCCATGGCCATCCTCATCCAGTACCTATCAGCCAAACTCGGCATCGTCACCGGCCTGAGCCTGCCGCAGAACTGCCGCAAACACTTCTCCCGCACCACCACCATCTCCCTTTGGCTCGCCGCGGAGGTCTCCGCCATCGCCACGGATCTGGCGGAGTTCCTCGGCGCCGCCATCGGCCTCGACCTCCTCTTCGGCCCTCTCCTGTACGCTCACGGCTTCTCCCCCAAGACGACGCTCCTGCTCGCCGCCCTCGCCTCGACCGTCGCCGTCTTCGCCATTCTCGCGTTGGATCTTGCCGGCTACCTCTGGCTGGAGCGCAGCATCATCCTTCTGGTCGCCGTCATCGGCCTCTGCTACGGCTTTGAAGTCCTCCTCGTCCACCCCAACTGGCACCGCGCCCTGCTCTCCACCATCCTGCCCTCGCTCGACCGGTCTTCTCCCGCCAACCTGCAGGCTTCAATCTATGCCGCCGTAGGAATGCTTGGCGCAACCGTGATGCCGCACGTCATCTATCTCCACTCCGCCCTGGTTCAGCCACGGTTAAAGGAACTCACGGGCATGGACAGCCCCTCGCGCAAGCCCCACGCCACGGTGCTGCAAAAATTCCTGAAATTTGAGCTCCTTGATGTCTTTGTCGCTATGAATGGCGCATGGCTCATCAACTCAGCCATGATCCTCATGGCCGCGGTCGCGCTGGTCCACTCCGGCAGCCTGCAGCCCACCATCCAGCAAGCCTTTCACACCTTGGGGCCGCTCTTTGGACGCGCTGCTGCCGTCGTCTTTGCCGTCGCGCTGCTTTGCTCGGGCCTCTCCAGCTCCACCGTTGGAGTCATGGCCGGCCAAGTCATCATTGAAGGTTTCCTGGACGTTCACTTTCCCATCTTCCTCCGTCGTCTCATCACCATCGTGCCGGCCATCCTGGTCATCGCCATCGGCTTCGACCCGCTGAAGATCCTCGTTCTCTCCCAGGTCGTCCTCAGCTTCGCCCTGCCGTTCGCGCTCATCCCTCTGCTCATCCTCACCAGCCGCTCCTCGGTGATGGAAGCCTTTGCCAGCGCACGTCGCACACGCATCGCAGGATGGGTTGTTGTCTCCGTGATTTTGGCGTTGAATGCAATGCTGATCGGGCAGCTAGCTCTCGGCGGATCATGAAGCGCCTTTGACGTGAAATCGTTACTCACGTTTTATGCAAGTCTCGACAGTATCGGTGCCGCAATCCCGATTTTGGAAAACACTTCACCGTTCTTCCAACTGCCAACGCGACATAACTTCTTGTAAATCCAACAAATATCAGAAGTTTAAGCAGGCATTATTACCTCGGTAATAATAAATACTTATTACTCTAGTATCTAAGGATTAGAGATGGACTCGCCGGACCTACTATCATATGGTTACTTCATCGCGCCACACCATACCACTTTCGTTTCAAGTACTACCACTTAAGCAGTAAACAGGAGAAGTCGATCATGAAGAACATCGTCCGCGTCCTCGCCGTCGCCCTTTTTGCCACCGGTGCCGTTGCCTCCGCCCACACCACATCGTCCAAGATTACCGTCTCTCCCCGCACGGGCGCTCTTCCCGTTCCTACCTGCCCCTGGAACGATCCCACCGGCTGTGGCGTCTGCCAATACAACGGAAACTGTCTCAAGTAGATATCTGTCAGGCGTCGTTACTTTAGTTCTAGAATTCTCTTGTTGAGGCCCCTTCTGTGCGATATCCTTACGCCAGGAGGGGCTGCCTGTGCATAGCAATCCGGCGTTTAATATGCTGTTGACGGCTTCTGAGCCTGTCTTATGTTTTGCAGCCCTCCTTGTTTTGCAATATCGGCGTCAGTTAGGGTCGTTCCGTTTCCTAGCACTTCTGCTTACGGTGCGCCTCACCACACTGCTCATCTGTATTCCATTGCTCGATCTGGCTGGTAAGCAAATCCCTCTGCAAACCTTTTATCACCTATATTTCCCCATCTATTGGGGCAGCTACGCTGTAGAGGCTGTGCTCGGCCTTTGTATGATCTATGAGGTCTACCGCCTCGCGATGATGCCGCTTCGCGGTCTTCAGGCCCTCGGCATGCTCATGTTCCGCTGGGCAGCAGGAATCGCCATCGCGGTGGCTGTTGGCATGGCCTTTGGCCCACATATGACCAGCCAAAGCTTCCTTATCAGCGCCATTCGGCAACTGCAGCAGACGCAAAGTATCTTGACCCTCTGCTTGCTGCTCTTTGTCTGTTTCGCCATCCGTCCCATGGGTCTTTCGCATCGCA
>CAXTRZ010000375.1:0-2896 GCA_964246715.1 uncultured Acidobacteriaceae bacterium
TTGCGGACGAGGTTGTTGAGGACCTGGCGGATGTCGCCTTCAAGCAGCAGGACGGGCGGGCTGGGACGGACGCGACGGGCGACGTTGATGTTGCGGGCGGGGAAGCGTGAGGCGTAAAGGCGGAGGATGGCGGCGGTGGTGCCTTCAAGGTCGACCGGAGTGGCCGCAGTCTGCTGGCTATGAAAGCGCAGGGTCTGGAGGGTGATGTCGGCGACGCGGACGAGCTCGGACTCGGCGAGGATGGCGTAGCTGCGAGCTTCCTCCAGGTTTTCCGCGTGGCGGACGAGATAGACGAGGTTGAGGACGGCCTCAAGCGGGTTGTTGATCTCATGCGCGATGGAGCTGGCGAGCTGGCCGACGGCTGCAAGTTTTTCCGACCGGCGGAGGGCTTCTTCGGCGAGACGCGCCTGGGTGATGTCACGGAAGGTGACGACGGCGCCACGGAGCTGGCCGTCATGCAAGATGGGCTGGGCGGAGATCTCGATCCAGAAGAGAGAGCCGTCTTTGCGGAAGATGTGATCGACCTGGTTGGAGAAGGGCTGGTTTTTGCGGAAGACGTTGTAGATGCTGCAGTCTTCAGCGGGGTAGACTGAGCCGTCCAGGTGGTGGTGGTGGATCATCTGGTGCATGTTGGCGCCGACAAGCTCATGGGCTTCATACCCCAACATGCCGAGCGCGGCACGATTGACGAAGGTGCAGACACCATCGAGGTCGACGCCCCAGATGCCTTCGCCGGCAGAGTCGAGGAGGGCCTGCCAAGGCTGATCTTTGAGGGTCTGGGTGGCGAGGGTAGAGGATTGGAGCAGAGGAAGGTGGCTCGGAACAGTGGAGACGCTCAAGACGGGGACTGCGGATTGAGCGTTCGGTTGTAACAACGACATAGCGTTCCTGGGGCCCTACGTAAGCCATTACATGTATGTTGAGATGCAGAAACCTGCAAATCGTATGTCAGAGGGATGACGGAGTGACGAGAAAGGATGTGCCCGCTTACCATGGATATGAGTGAAGGGACATAAAACCATGGTGCAGATTAAGGAAGACGACCTGATTGAGAGCGTCGCGGACGCGCTGCAGTACATCAGTTACTACCATCCAGTGGATTACATTACCAACCTGGCTCGGGCGTATGAGCTGGAGGAGAGCAAGGCGGCCAAGGATGCGATGGCACAGATCCTGATCAACAGCAGGATGTGCGCGGAGGGGCACCGGCCGATCTGCCAGGATACGGGGATTGTGACGACATTTTTGAAGGTGGGGCTGGAGGTGCAGTTTGTCTCCGGCGACGGCGGTCCGGCGACCCGGACGCTGCAAGAGATGGTGGATGAGGGTGTCAGGCGGGCGTGGCTGAATCCAGACAACAAGCTGCGGGGGTCGATTTTGCGCGATCCAGCGTTCAGCCGGAAGAACACAGTGGACAACACGCCGAGCGTGGTGGAGGTGTCGCTGGTGAAGGGCGCGAAGGTGGATGTGACGGTTGCGGCAAAGGGTGGGGCGTCAGAGGCGAAGAGCAAGTTTGTGATGCTGAACCCGAGCGACAGCGTGGTGGATTGGGTGATCAAGACGGTGCCGACGATGGGCGCGGGCTGGTGTCCGCCGGGGATGTTGGGGATCGGAATTGGTGGGACGGCGGAGAAGGCGATGCTGCTGGCGAAGCAGTCGCTGATGGACCCGATCGATATGCAGGAGTTGAAGGCGCGGGGGCCGATGACGAACTACGAGAAGATGCGGGTGGAGATCTATGACAAGGTGAATGCGTTGGGGATCGGAGCGCAGGGCCTGGGCGGGCTGACGACGGTGCTGGACGTGAAGATTCTGGAGTTTCCGACGCATGCGGCGAACCTGCCTGTGGCGATGATTCCAAACTGCGCGGCGACTCGACATGCACACTTTGTGCTGGATGGGAGCGGGGCGGCGGAGTTGAGGCCGCCCTCGCTGGAGGACTGGCCGAGGCTGGAGTATGACGTCCACACGGCGCGGCGGGTGAGCCTGGAGACGGTGACACGGGAGGACGTGGAGACGTGGAAGCCGGGAGAGATTGTGCTGCTGACGGGTAAGTTGTTGACGGGACGGGATGCGGCACATAAGCGCATGACGGATATGCTGAATCGCGGGGAGAAGCTGCCGGTGGACTTTGCGGGGCGGTTCATCTACTACGTGGGGCCGGTGGATGCAGTGCGGGATGAGGCGGTGGGGCCAGCAGGACCGACCACGGCGACGCGAATGGATAAGTTCACGCGGCAGATGCTGGCGCAGACGGGGCTGCTGGGGATGATCGGGAAGGCGGAGCGCGGGATGGAGGCGATCGATGCGATCCGGGAGTTCCATGCGGTGTACCTGATGGCGGTGGGCGGGGCGGCGTATCTGGTGAGTAAGGCGATTAAACACTCGCGGCTGCTGGCGTTTGGGGACCTGGGAATGGAGGCGATCTACGAGTTCGACGTGGTGGATATGCCGGTGACGGTGGCGGTGAGCGCGGATGGAACGAGCGTGCACGAGACGGGGCCGGCGGAGTGGAAGAAGCGGATCGCGGCGAGCCAGGAGATTGGAGGCGTGGCGATTCTGGGGCAATGAAGACACGAGAGTAAGCCGCTGCGCTCGCTCGCGAAGAATGTATCGCTACACGCCTTTGACAACCATGCCGATGAGTTCGGTACGATCACTTGTAAAGAGTTTGAGGCTCTGGTTCGCGATACGGTCACACAGCCGTCAGTGGAGCGCGCTCTCAAGCACGGACGTACAGCTTATTGGAGTGATGAGCGAGGCATGATCGTGATTGAAAATGCAAATGCTCCTGAACGATCCACTGCGTTCCGCCCTACTAGTGGGCGGCTTTACTTCGAGAACTTACAATGATTGTGAGGTCATGCCCATGGCGATCTATTTGCTGCTCGATGAA
>CAXTRZ010000376.1:0-2890 GCA_964246715.1 uncultured Acidobacteriaceae bacterium
CTTGTACGCGGTGACCTGGTAGCCGTGGGTGAAGTAGGGGCCGGTAAGCTGGGCGCCGCTCAAGACGGGGGGAAGCGGCCGGGTGGGAGCGGCGGCGTTGTACGAGGGGATGTCCTCGGCGGGGTTCGACCACTGCGCGGAGGCGGCGAGGGCGACGACGCCAAGCGCGATACACCCGATGAGCTTCTTCATATGGATGATGATAAACCGTCTCTTGTGTAAGTGGCTGCCCCAGGTATAAGGAGGCTGGTCTGAGCAAAAAAAGGCGCCATGAACGATGATTTGTTCATGGCGGGAGGCCAGTGACGCAACTTGCTTCAGCCTTTGTTCCCCGCTCTGGCCGTTGCTCAAGACCGGGTGGCTGAAAAACTTTTGAGCGGGATTTCCTCGCTCGACTGAGATGACAATAGCACTAATCCGAAGAGGAATCTACTACTATCCATATTCCTCACGCTTATATATACCCTTTTTCACCGAAAGAGTTGCGCTGGACGATTGGTCAGGGAGTTAAAAGCCAGGGGTAGCCCGTCAAAGTTCTCCAGCTTTATGTTTCACCGGGGGTTTCTGTCCGCCATAGCTACACCCAAAAACACCCATATGGATAGGGTGCCGAGCTGAAGACGTCGCGTCAGGCGGTTAGGCGAAGGCTGGGCGGCAGAGGGCGGCGGAGGCTCCGGCGCGGGCCATCAGGCGGGTCTGCTCGCAGAGGTCACGCCAGGTCTGGATGGGGACATTGAGAAAGACGTCGACGATGGCAGGGTCGAACTGGCGTCCGGAGCAGCGTTTGATCTCATCGCGGGCGTGCTCAAAGCTGGCGCCTTTGCGGTATGGGCGGTCGCTGGTGATGGCGTCCAGCGTGTCCGCGATGGCAAAGATGCGGGCTCCGAGGGGGATGTTCTCGCCCTTGAGGCCGCGCGGGTAGCCGCCGCCGTCAAAGCTTTCCTGGTGGGTGAGGACGATCTGGCTGGCCTCCTTGAGGAAGGGGATTTTGCAGACGATGGCGTAGCCCTGCTCGCAGTGCTCGCGCATAATGGCCATCTCGGCGGCGTCCAGCTTACCGGGTTTGAGGAGGACGGCGTCCGGGGTGGCGATCTTGCCGATGTCGTGCAGGAAGGCTCCGCGGGCGATGGTGCGGAGATCTTCGGCGTTCAAGCCCATCTCGCGGGCGAGCGCGGTGGTGTACGCGGTGACGCGCTTGGAGTGGCCTTCAGTTTCGGCATCGCGCAGGTCAAGGGCATCGCCCATGGCTTCAAGGGTGATGTCGTAACTGCGTTCGAGGTCCTGCATGGTTTCACGCAGGCGGGAGGTGCGGGCGGCGACCATCTCTTCGAGCGATTGGCGATAGATGAGGTTCTGCTTGCGCAGGCGTCCGTGCTCGACGGCGCGCTCGACGACCGAGAGGAGCTGGGTACGGCCGAAGGGCTTGAGGAGGTAGTCGATTGCGCCGCGGCGGAAGGCGTTGGTGGCGACGTGGATGTCATGCACGGCGGTGACCATGACGACGGGCATGCCGGGATGGTCGATGCCGATGCGGTCAAGGAGGGAGAAGCCATCGGCTTCCGCCATCATGACGTCGGAGAGGACGAGGTCGAAGTCGCTGCCTGCGTCGAGCAGGGTGAGGGCTTGTTCAGGGCGGCTGGCGGTGGTGGTAGCGTATCCGTTGAGCTCCAACAGGGCGCACATGAGCCCGGTGACGGAGACTTCATCATCCACAACCAGAATCTTTTCCTGCGGCATCAGGGTCGGTCCTCACTTCAAAGGGGTCATGCTACGGCTTGGGATCGGCCCTCCATCCGCTCGTATGTCAGAGACAGGGGCCTGTTATTGCTCCAGACCGTCTTATCGGCAACCCTGGCTGGGTCAACAGTGCTGCCGCGCTACCGCCCTGTTACGCTGTCGCGTTACGGCCCTGTTACCGGCCTTGGCGCTCCGCCTTCTTGCGCGTGGCCCAGCCCTCCTTGTTGACCTGGCGGGATCGGCCGAGAGCGAGCGCGCCGGGGGGGACCTCCTTGGTGACGCAGGAGCCGGCGGCGACGTAGGCCCCTTCACCGAGGGTGACGGGGGCGACGAGGGTGGAGTCCGAGCCGACGAAGACGCCGTCGCCGATGGTGGTGAGGTGCTTGTGGACGCCGTCGTAGTTGCAGGTGATGGCTCCGGCGCCGATGTTGACGCCGGCTCCGATGACGGCGTCGCCGAGATAGTTGAGGTGGTTGGCCTTGGAGCCCGCGCCCAGGGTGATCTTCTTGGTTTCCACGAAGTTGCCGACGTGGGCACCCTCGCCGATGCGGCTCTCCGGGCGGAGATGGGCGTAGGGGCCGAGGACGGCGTGAGAGGCGACCTCAGCGGAGTCCAGGACGCAGCCGTTGCGGACGAGGACGTTTTCGCCAAGGGTGGAGTTCTGGAGGACGGAGTAGGAGCGGATACGGCACTCGGAGCCGATGTAGGTTGTGCCGAGGAGCTGGACGAAGGGCTCGATGACAGTGTCCGGGCCGACGGTGACGGAGGCGTCGATGACGCAGGTGTCCGGGCGGAAGATGGTGACGCCCTGGGCCATGAGGCGGCGGGCGGAGGCGGCGCGCATGGCGGCGTCCAGGTGCATCATCTCGGCGATGGTATTGGCGCCGAGGACCTCATCGACGCTCTCCGCTTGCACGGCGACGACGCGGCCGCCTGCGGCGACGAGTTTGGAGGCGACATCGGTGAGGTAGAACTCACCGTGGGCGTTGTCGGTGGAGAGGGAATCGAGCTGAGCGAAGAGGGCGGCGGTGCGGAAGCAGTAGATGCCGGAGTTGATCTCCGGCGCGGAGAGCTGGTGCGGGGCGAGGGATTTCTGCTCGACGATGGCGGTGACCTCGGGGTGGCGCTCACGCAGCTGTTCGAAGCACTCCTG
>CAXTRZ010000377.1:0-417 GCA_964246715.1 uncultured Acidobacteriaceae bacterium
CCGCTGCCCAAGGATCCGTCGATCTCTCCTAGAAGTCCACGATCACTTCTGGGGCAATGCGCGAATTCGTGGTCGTCGGCCGCGAACTTGCATCCGGTAACTTCACGAGACTACCCGGATCGCTGAGCATCCTCGCGCAGCGGCTTGGTGGAATCCCACCCGCTGCAATCCTTGCCACAGGCGCAATCGCTGCCCTGGGCTATGCGATGTACGAAGCCATCGACTCCAGTCAGCGGTTCGAAAAGGAACTGGGCGATGTTCAGATTGCTCTACAGGCCAGCGGGCGCGGTGGTTCCTACAATGAGAGCTTCGTCACCGGCCTGATCGACAACCTGCGCCAGGCTGCTGACGTTAGCCGAGATGAAGCAGCCGAGATCGTGCGCTCCTTCGAGAGTATTCGCACGCTGGGCCAATCCG
>CAXTRZ010000377.1:427-2876 GCA_964246715.1 uncultured Acidobacteriaceae bacterium
CAGGCCATCATCGGCGTGCTTCGAAACTACGCGACCGCTACGCACGAGAGTACGGAGCAAGCTGGTAAAGACCTAGACAAGGTTTTTGGCGGCGATACCTACGCCGGGATCAAACGACTGGACGAACAGTTCAACCTTCTGACTCCCGACCAGCGCGATGCTGCCGACGCGGCCCATGCTGTCGGTGACGAGATGAGGCTGACGACCATTGCGATTGGCGCGTTGAATGAGCTCGCGAAGCGCGTTCCCGCCGAGAGCCTCACCGGCCTCGAAAAGTATTTCAACGACGTAAAGCTCAGCCTTTCAGGCGTAAGTATCGAGGCTGAGCACGCGCGGAATGCGCTTCTTGCCGCTGCAGAAGCGGCAGACAAGGTCGGGAACCTTTCGAACGCCCGAGCATTTCGCGATCAAGCAGAGGAATATACATCTCGATCCAGAAACCTGCCGGCTTACTCTTCAACCGCACGGCCTCAGCCAACTGGACAAGACATCGACAACTCCGCCGCTGTCGCCGCGAGGAAGGCCGAGGACGAACGCAACGATGCCATCAAGGATGGAATTGAGCTCTACGATAAAGGCAACTCGGCTCTGCGCGAGCAAGAGTCTCATGTCGAGCGTATTTCGCGCCTGGCTAAGGACCTGAATGCGGCGACGGCAGCTGGTAATGCCGAAGCCGTACAGAAGATTAATGCGCAGATCGAGGCCGAGAACAAGCAATATGATGATCGACTGAAGCGGCAGGAACCGACCGCGCCGCGCGCGACCGCGCCTGACACACAAGAAGCTGACTTTCAGGCGCTGATCAACAATGAGTCTGAAAAGGCTGCTTCCGACCAGCAGAGATTTGCTCAGACCGGCATCGACGCCGATACCAAAGCGGCCGAGGAGCGTCTGGCGACGGCGAAGGCGCTGGTCGAGCAGAAAGCCGCGCTCGGTCAAATCGACAATGCAACGCAGACACAGCAGCTTGAACAGATTGCTGCGCAGGAACTGGCGATCGAGCAACACAAGAACGATCAGCTTGCCTCGCTTTATGCCAACGATGCCGCGAAGCAGTTGCAAATCGCGCAGGAGCGCATCGAGGCCGAACAGAAGTACGATCAGCAGATCATCCAGCTGCGGACCCGTGCAGCGCAGCAGAACCAGCGCACCGACAACACCCTGACGCAATCGGTCACGCGTGGTTTGAACCAGACGGTAGACGGTGTGTTGCAGGGAACGCAGACGATGGGACAAGCTTTCCAGCGTCTTGGCACGAACATCGTGCTATCGGTCGTCAATAACGCGCTGGACAAGATCGTCACGCAGTTCATCAGCAACAACGCCACGATCCAGGCAGCCCAGCAGGCACTGAACAGCTTCCTCGACATCAGCAATGAGGCCAACTCCACCGATGCGATAGCAACAAGCCAGGTTTCGTCGCATGCAGCCATCATGGCCTACGCGGGTGAAGGTGCAGCGGCGGCAATTGCCTCGACTTCGGCAATTCCTCTGGTCGGGCCTGAACTGGCGCCTGCTGCTGGCGCCGCGATCTACGGCGACATCATGTCTTACAACATCGCCTCTGCCGCCGGCGGCATGGTCGTCGACAGCGATCAGCTTGCGATGGTCCACGAGAACGAAATGATCTTGCCTGCGCATCTCAGCCAGGGCATCGGCAGCATGATCGCAAACGGACAGAATGGTGGCGGCAGTACAAACCACTTCCATTTCAGCCCGCAGGTCAACGGAAAGCTCGGCCCCGATGACATCGACGGCCTGCACGGCGCGTTCGTCTCATCAATGAAGAAGGCGCTCCGCAACGGCGAGTTGGGTGGAATGCGAAAAGTTGGATGACCGACAGCGTATTCCCTTCGCTGCCAGGCATCGCTTGGAACACGGTGCGCACGCCGACATGGCAAACGCGAGTCCAGGCGACGATTTCGGGAAAGGAAACACGTCAAGCTGACTGGTCGTATCCGCGCTACAGCTTGGAGATCAACTTCGACTTCCTGCGCTCGACGCCGAGCTATGGCGAGCTGCAAACACTGATCGGCTTCATCAACAGCTGCCAGGGCCAGTTCGGTACGTTCCTGTACACAGATGACGACGATAACGCGGTAACTGGGCAGCAGATCGGCACGGGCGACGGGTCCACGGTGACCTTTCCGCTGATCCGCAGCTTTGGCGGCTATATCGAACCAATAGGCCGTGTGAACGCGGTCTCGAATGTCTATCTCGGCGGCACCGTCGATGCATCGGCGAATTACACGATCACGCCGGATAGCGGCACTGAGTCAGGCAGCTCAATCACGTTCACCGCTGCACCGGCAGCGGGCACAGTGATAACCGCCGACTTCTCGTACTACTGGCGCTGCCGCTTCAGCGCCGACACAACTGATTTCACCAAATTCCTGTTGGGGCTTTCCAGCGTGTCCAGCCTCAAATTCATGTCGGTCAAGTGAAGTCG
>CAXTRZ010000378.1:0-2874 GCA_964246715.1 uncultured Acidobacteriaceae bacterium
GTCTCCGGATCACAGCCCCCATCTTCTGCGAAACCCTCCCCGCGATGATCATCAGGTCGCTCTGTCTCGGAGAGGGACGAAAGACCTCCGCCCCAAAACGGGCGATGTCATACCGCGACCCGCCCATCGACATCATCTCAATCGCGCAGCACGCCAGCCCAAATGTCATCGGCCACACCGAGTTCTTCCGAACCCAGTTGATCGCCGCATCCAGAGACGCCAGCACAATACCTTCCGGCTGGTCGTACCCCCAGCTCACTTCCTTCAGCTTCTCCTGGTTTTTTGCAAAGCTATCCAGTGTGCCGAAGATATACCGGTCATTCTTCTGCGGAGTCTCCGTAGGACGGCCACTGCTTGTCGTTTCCTGTGCTGGTAAGGTCATGGGTCCATCATATAGGCCAAAAGCGAATCTCGTCGGACCTTGACGCATCTCCTCACCACATCCGGGAAGATGTCGAACCATTTCGTCCGCTGTTACGCTTGGCTATCTTCACGCATGGATGCAACAAAAAGGAGGCAGGTTGGTTCCTTGCATTTGCAACAGTAAAACTCTTCGCGCTGAAAGGGACACCTCATCGGTTCGCCGGGTGTGCCGCGCAAGCTCTTGCCTCCACCTTCAACCCCGCCGCCGAAGCAAACGACCGCGGCATATCCAGCTCCACCTGGAAGCGTAGCCAAACCAGCCGCCCCAGCGGCGTACCCTTCCCATCCGCCGGCTGCTCCAGCGTATGCGCCGTCGTCGTAAAGTGAGAAGCCACCGTCCCTGCCTGCACCCACTGGTCTGCCGTCCCCGGAATCAGTCGAGAGTCCAGTATCCGGAACGTTCCCTCCTCCGTCTGCGTCACCAGTTGCGCCAACTCCATCTGCGCCGCCGCCGGAGGATTCGTTCCCGCCGCCATCATCTTCGTATACGCCGCCCTCAACCGCTCATACGCCGCCCTATCCGGCGCAAATCGGAACGCTCGCGGATTCCATCCCACCGCATCCTGCGCCCGAAAGCTAAAGTCCGTAGAAATTGAAAGCGGCGTCACCGAGTTGTATGGCGGTGTCGCCAGCTCCGCATAGTCATGCTCCAGCACCATCCCACCAACCGGCCTCACCCGCAAAATCCATCCTGAAGCAATCGGCTGCAGATACACCTCCAGCCCACCCCCAATTGTTCGCTCGAAGGCCTCCCCATACCTCACCTCGCCCGGCACCGTCACCCGTTTGCACGTCTCCTGCCCGAACCCCGTTCCCACCAGCATCACTATCGCCAGATACCTACCGCACATTCGCCTCGATCGCCTCCATCAGGGTCCGCTGCAGCGACTCCTGAAATCTCTTACCCAGCTTCTCCTGGTTCCGCGTCACGTAAAATACGTCGATCGCCATCTCCCCTTCCGTGTCCACCAGCGCCACCTCAATATTGCATCCTCGCGCGGCCAGCGTCAGCGCCAGCGCCCGCAGCAGCCCAGCCGTATCCTGCGCCACCACCTCAATCAGCGTGCTCATCATGCTCGCCGCATCGTCAAACTGAATCCGCGTCGTCACATTCGTCTTCTGCGCCTTCTTTCTTCCCCGCCGCCGCGCTGCAAGCATCGTCTCCACTGGCGTCGTCCCGGTCATAATCTCGCGTACGCTCCCCACAAAGCGCTCTCGCTCGGACTCATTCAGCTCCAACGTCCGAAACGTATCCGTAAATCGGAACGTATCCACCACCACATGCTGCGCGTTGGAAAACGCATCCGCCGTCACGATGTTCATCCCCCACGCCGCCAATGCCCCCGTCATATTTGCAAACAGCATCTCCCTGTCCCGGCTCACCAGCGTTAACTCGCTCCGCTCCGGCGCATACACAAAGTTCAACTGCACCTCCTCACCCGTCAGCACCGGCCCCGCACCCTCGCCTCTCGGCATCGTCGCCGCCGCAATCCGCAACTCCGCCTGCGGCAGCCGCTGCGCCATGTCAAAGTGCGTCTTGATCTCTCCCCTCGACCGCGTCAGCAGATACCGCTGCGGCAGCCCCGCCAGAAATCCATCCAGCTCCGCCTTCCGTCCCGGAACCAGCGTAGCCACGCGATGGATCACCTCCGCCGCATCCTTCTCCGTCGTCGCCCCAATCCGGTCCTCATCCACGTTCCGATCCAGAGAGTGTGCCGTCGCCACGTATAGATGGTGCAGGTTCTCCGCCTTCCACGGCGTCAGTGCATCCGGATGCACCGCGGAGATATCCGCATACGTGAACACCGTCAACATTCGCAGCGCCTCCGGCGTCGGCACACGCGCCGCGAATGACTTAATCGTCTCCGCCGCAAACACATCCCTCCGCAACGTCGCCGACATCTCCAGATGATTCCGGATCAGCCCCAGCACCAGCCCGCACTCATAGGTGTCCAGCTCCAGCCGCCGCACCACGCTCTCCGCCATACGCACCGATTCCGCCGCGTGACTCGTCGCGCTGTGCCCTTTACCCGTGTCGTGCAACAGCGCTGCCAGAAACAGCAATCCCGGATGCGGCAGATCTCGCAAAATCGCCCCAAACCGCGACACCCAAAGTTCCATCCCCGTTGCACTCGGCGCCGCTGGGCCCGCCGCCGTCAGCCCATGCAGCGTATCAATCAGCACAAACGTATGCTCATCCACCGTATACCGGTGATACGCATCCCGGATCACCAGCGCGTCGATAGCGTGAAACTCTGGCAGCAGCAACTCCAGCACTCCAATCGCATGCATCGTCCGCAGCGCCAGCCCTGCATGAGGCCCGGTCAGGATCGCCTCCAGATGCCGCCAAAGCCCCGGCCCATCCTCCAGGTGCATGGACAGATACGGCACCGCCCCCTCCAGCCGCATCTCCGTCGCAGGAGCCAGCCGCGCTCCCGTCCTCGCCACCAC
>CAXTRZ010000379.1:0-2869 GCA_964246715.1 uncultured Acidobacteriaceae bacterium
CACCACCTTCATGTTCCGCAGCTTCTCCCTGTACTTGTCTAGCGGATGCCCGCTCACAAAGAAGCCAAGAACCTCCTTCTCGTTCTGCAGCCTCGTATGCTCATCCCACTCCGGAGCATTCGGCAACGCATCCACATTCGGGCCGCTCGCCGGCATCACATCGCTGTCCCAAATGGAAGCCAGCCCCCCGAATAGCCCATGCTGCCCGCTCTCCTTATCTTTCTGCGCCTTCTGCGCCCGCTCGATCGCCATGTCCAGCGCCGACATCACCGCCGCCCGCTTCCCGAAGCAATCCATCGCTCCCGCCTTGATCAGGCTCTCAAGCACCCGCTTGTTCATCAGCCGCAGGTCCACCTTCTCGCAGAACTCCCACAGGCTCGCAAACCCCGCTTTGCCCTCCGCCTGCAGCGCTGTCCTTGCTTCGATAATGGACTGAATCGCGTTGTGTCCCACGTTCTTGATCGCCGCCAGCCCAAACCGGATCGCCCCATCCGCCGGCGTAAAGCTCGGCATCGACACCTGCACATCTGGCGGCACCACCGCAATCCCAATCTCCTTACACTCGGAGATGTACTTCACCACGTTTTCCGGCTTCGACGTCTCGCTCGTCAGCAGCGCCGCCATAAACTCCACCGGATAATGCGTCTTCAGGTACGCCGTGTGATACGCCAGCAGCGAGTACGCCGCGGAGTGCGACTTGTTGAACCCATACCCCGCAAACTCCGCCATCAGGTCGAAGATCTTCCCCGCCTTCTCCTTCGGATACTTCCGCTCCGCGGCCCCGGACATAAACCGCTCACGCTGCTTCGCCATCTCCGCATGGTCCTTCTTACCCATCGCTCGGCGCAGCAGGTCCGCCTCTCCCAGCGCGTACCCTCCAACAGCCGCGGCCACCTGCATCACCTGCTCCTGGTAGACCATTACGCCCAGTGTCTCGCGCAGGATCTCTTCCATCACCGGCAGCTCATACTCTACCGCGCGCCGTCCCCATTTGCGCTCGATGAAGTCGTCGATCATTCCCATCGGACCCGGCCGGTACAGCGCATTCAAAGCCGTCAGATCCTCCACCCTATTTGGCTTATAGCGCCGCAGCACATCCCGCATCCCGCCGGATTCAAACTGAAACACCCCGCTCGTAAGCGCCTTATGGAACACCTGCTCATACGTCTTCGCATCGTCCAGCGGCACCGTCGCCAGGTCCACCGTCTCACCGCGCGTCTGCAGAATCAGTTGCAGCGCATCGTCGATCACCGTCAGCGTCGTCAGGCCCAGAAAGTCCATCTTCAGCAGACCCATCTTTTCAATCGCGCCCATGTCGTAGCTGGTCACGATCGCCTCATCCTTGGTCCGCGTCACCGGCACCAACTCCGTTAGCGGCTGCGGCGCAATCACCACGCCTGCCGCATGCACGCCCGCCCCGCGCACCAGCCCCTCCAGCCGCATCGCCGTTTCCACCAGGCTCTTCACCGCCGGCTCGCTCTCATACGCCTTCGTCAGCGGCCCGTTATCCGCCAGCACCTCGGCAATCGTCACGCCAATCTTGCCCTGGATCATCTTGGCGATCCGGTCCACCTCCCCATACGGCATGTCCAGCGCGCGTCCCACATCCTTGATTGCCGCCTTCGCCGCCATCGTGTTGAACGTGATGATCTGCGCCACCTGATCCACGCCATACTTCGCCCGCACATACTCAATCACCTCACCCCGGCGATTCATGCAGAAGTCGATATCGATGTCCGGCATCGAGATGCGCTCCGGATTCAGAAACCGCTCAAACAGCAGCTCATTCTGCAGCGGATCGACGTCCGTAATCTCCATGCAGTACGCCACCAGCGATCCCGCCGCCGATCCACGCCCCGGCCCAACCGGAATCCCCTGCTCCCGCGCATACCGGATAAAGTCCCACACAATCATGAAATAGCCCGGAAACTTCATCGCCTTAATGCAATCGATCTCCCGGTTCAGCCTCGCCTCATACTCCGTCTTGCTCTTCCGCAGCTTTCCCGTGCGCTCCAAATGTGCAACCGTAGTATCAAATCGCTTCTGCAGACCCGCCCGGCACACCTGCTCGAAGTATCCATCCAGGTCCAGCCCGTCCGGACACGGAAACTCCGGAAACGGATTGTCCACCTTGTTCAGCTTCAGGTTGCACCGCTCCGGAAACTGCATCGTCCGGCTCAGCACCTCAGGATGGTCCGGAAACATCCGCGCCATCTCCTCCGCCGTCTTGATGTAAAACTCGTCCGTGTCGAACTTGAAGCGCTTCGGATCGTTCATCGACCCGGCTGTCTGCACGCAGAGCAACACCTCATGCGCCCGGCTGTCCTGGTCCTCAATATAGTGCGAATCGTTCGTCGCAATTAGCGGAATATCCAGGTCCTTCTCCATCCGGAACATCGCCTCGATCACCGCCTTATCCGGCGTCAGCCTGTGATCCTGCACCTCCAGAAAGAAGTTCCCTCGCCCGAAGATCTCCTCATACCCACCCGCCGTCGCCTTGGCCTTCTCGTAATCCCCGGCCATCAGGTGCTGCGACACCTCCCCCGCCAGGCACCCCGAGAACCCAATCAAACCCTCCGTATGCTTAGCCAAAAAGTTCTTGCTCACTCGCGGCTTGCGATAGAACCCATGCAGCGCCGCCTCGCTCGTCAGCCTGACGAGATTCCTGTAGCCCTCCTGATTCTCCGCCAGCACCAGCAGATGGTTGTACTTGTCCCCATCGCCCTTGGCGCGATGATCCTCCGCCTGGCACACGTACAACTCACACCCCAGGATCGGCTTGATCCCCTTCTTCGCTGCCGCGTTGAAGAAGTGCACCGCCCCATAGATGTTTCCATGGTCGGTCATCGCCACCGACCTCTGCCCTATC
>CAXTRZ010000380.1:0-2859 GCA_964246715.1 uncultured Acidobacteriaceae bacterium
CCTCGTATCTGCTGATTGGAGGTGGAGAGTTGGTTCCTCTTCCCATGGCGGTGCACCTGGCGATCCTGGTAGTGGGCGTCGGCGTGCTGGATACCGGCGCGCAGATGATGCAGGTGGCGAACCAGACGAGGATCTTCGGGCTGGTGCCCTCTGCGCGAAGCCGGCTGAACACGGTGTACATGACCGTGTACTTTGGAGGCGCGGCGCTGGGATCGTGGCTGTCTTCTGTGGTGTGGGCGCACTGGCAGTGGAATGGCGTATGCCTGCTGGCGCTTGGATTGATGGGGCTGGCGGCATTGCGGCACGCAACCGGCATCAAGAGTTCGGGGCGGCATGAGAGCAGGTCCGGGACTGAGGATTACGTCATCTCCGCGTGACGCAGATGCCGGGACGGGTTGTGACTCGAGCATGAGTTCGCAGAGATTGGAGCGGCAATTGAGGAGGACGCCGGTGACGGCGAGTTTGGCCTTGGGCCAGTCGGGGGTAAAGCCGATAAAGGCTAAACTGCTTGATTCGTTCCAGGCCGCTTGGCTGCTTGGTTTAAAGGAGCTTCTGCGGGAGAACGATGTCCTGATTGATGAGGAGTTTGTACCCAGCAGGAGCAGTTGTGGATTGTCCGGGACGGAGACAAGGGCGTGGTGGAGCGTGGAGAGATGCCAATCTTAGGTTGGTAGGCGAGGCAGGGATCGAACCTGCAACCCCGAGCTTAGAAGGCTCGTGCTCTATCCACTTGAGCTACTCGCCCATGCGGTTGGGCTATGGCCATTGTAAATGTTGGGCTTGCGGAGCAGGGTGAAACTCCGGCTAGGAAAACGAAAGGTCCTTGCTGCGCACGAGCGCGACGACGGCGGACAAGGCTTCCGCCCAGTTGCGATACGCTCCGGCGGCATCATGGCCGAGAGCCTTGATGTAGAAGCTCAAGGCGAAACCCTCCTGCGGGCCGGTAAGGTCGACCAGGGCAGGGCGGAGGGTGCACTCCAGTGCGGCGTGAGGCAGGTCCAGCGGCTCCGCATGACGAATGAGGCGGTGCAGAAGCTGCTGATGCTGATGCAAGGAGACGAAGAGGGAGCGCTCCCGCCAGATAAGGTCAATGTAGCTGGCGAAGCCGTGGGTCAGGTCTGCGGCATCCGGCGAAAGGAGCAGGTGCAGGTTGGAAAACTCCTCCGCGTCCATCTCCCAGGCGTCGCACTTGGCGGTGAAGACGGGGGAGCGGTTGGCGTTGAGGGCGCGAAGGGCGTGGGCCAGGGCGGGATGCTGTTCCGTTTCGGGGATCTGGTCGAGGTCGTAGGGATTCTCGCGCAGGTCGATGAAGTTTGAACCGAGGTTAGGGCTTGAACGCTCGTCTGTTGCTGCGGACCAGGGGACTACCAGGACGGGATCGTCCGCGCCACACTCGACCGACCAGTCTGCAAGCATCTTGTGATTATCTCAGGGATGCGGCGTAGCTGAGTCGGTGCGGCTCAGGCAAACTGCTGGAGGAACGTGAGCAGGGTTGATTCGGCCCAGTAACCGTCGTCGCCGGTGGCGGGGTTGGAGGCAGCAAGAAAGGCGCAGTGACCGCCATGGGGGGTGTCGATGAAGGTGATGGCCGGGTTGGCGTGAATCTTGGCGGAGCTCGCCGGTGTGATGTGGACGAAGGGATCGTCCAGCGCGTGCAGGATGAGCGTGGGCAGGGTGATGCGGTCCAGCACCCGGGCGGCGGAGGCGCGGTCGTAGTAGTCCTCCGCGCTGCGGAAGCCGGAGTAAAGCGCGGTGATGCGGTGATCGAAGTCGCGCATGGAGGTGACACTGTCCGCGCGGGCAGGGTCGAAGACATGGGGAAAGAGCATCGCTTTCCGGCGAAAGCGTTTGATCAGCGCCCGTAGGAAGCGGCGCTCGTAGATGCGGTTGATGGGCTGATGCAGGGCTGTGGAAGAGGGGCCGAGATCGACCGCTGGGGAGACGCCGACGACCGCGTGAAGCTGCGGTGGAGCCTGGCCGTTGAGGTCGCCGTCCAGCTTGAGGACGAGGTTGCCGCCCATGGAGTAGCCGACAAGCGCGACGCGCTCCAAACCATACTTGGCGATGAAGAAGTGCACGACCGCTTCGACATCACTGGAGAGGCCGGAGTGGTAGAGCGTGGGCGAGAGCGACTCCGTGCCGCCGCAGTTGCGCATGTTCATACGGACGACGTTCATGCCGGCGCGCCACAGTTTGTTGGCGTTGCCGACGACATACTGCGAGGACGATGAGCCCTCCAGGCCGTGCAGAAGGATGACGGTGAGGCGCGAGGCTCGGACGTCCTGCGGCTGCCAGTGGCAGTGGCAGAGGACCTGGCTGGAGATCTGATGCGGGGAGGCGGGAGAGACTTCTACGAGCTCGGCTGCAGGCGGCGGAAGACGGTCCACGCGACGGCCAAAGTTGCCGAAGACGGTCTGGAGGTGGGCGTTGGAGAGAAAGCGGCGCGGCACGAAGGGCCTGGGCTGAAAGCTCATGCGGCGCGGCCTCCGCGTGCCTTGCGGGCCAACCCGAGGAAGGCCGTGGCATTCAGGGCGCCGGTGGGCTCATCTTCGTGGCGGAAGTAGACGTAGACATCGCGGTCCTGCGAGAGCTTGCGGAGGCGTGTGGCAAGGCGCTTCAGCTCCGTAGGCGTGTAGCCGCCGTGGCGGCGCATGCGAAAGCTGGTGAAGGTGGAGGCGGTGTGGACCTCCGGGGTGTCGAGTTCGTCCGTCTCTGCGATGCAGAGGGCGGCGTTGTGGGCGCGGAGGATCTCGTATATCTCGTCCGAGAACCAGCTTGGGTGGCGGAACTCGAAGGAGAGGGGTGGCGCGGAGGGGGAGTTCAGGCCGGGAAGGGAGAGGAAGGCGCGCAGACGGGCGG
>CAXTRZ010000381.1:0-2852 GCA_964246715.1 uncultured Acidobacteriaceae bacterium
AGTACAAGGCGCTCTCGCTCAACCGCCACATCCGCGAGGGCTGGGGCTCGGTCGTCGGCCAGGAACTCGGCGAGTTCTACGAGATCCTGCCCCCCATGCAGCGCGTCTCCAAGTCCTGGTACCAGGGCACCGCGGATGCCGTCTATCAGAACATCTACTCCATCGGCTCTGAAGAGCCGAAGTATGTCATCATCCTCTCCGGCGACCACATCTACAAGATGAACTACGCCCGCATGTTGCAGCAGCACGTCGACTCCCGGGCTGAAGTCACCCTCGCCACCCTCCCCATCCATCCCAATGAGGTCTCGCAGTTCGGCGTGGTTGAAGTCGCCGGCAACGGCGAGGTCACCGGCTTTGAAGAAAAGCCGAAGGAGACGAAGGTCCGCTCGCCCTTTATGCCGGATATGGTGGACGCCTCCATGGGCATCTACATCTTCAACACGGATATCCTCCTGCCGGAGTTGATGAAGGACGCCGAAGACCCGAACTCCAAACACGACTTCGGCCACAACATTCTGCCCGGCCTGCTGGGCCGCTGCAAGATGCACGCCTTCAACTTCGTAGACGAGAACAAGAAGAACGCTCTCTACTGGCGCGACGTCGGAACCCTCGACGCCTACTATGAGGCCAACATGGACGTCGCCGGCGTCACCCCCATCTTCAACCTCTACGACAAATCCTGGCCCATGCGCACCCGCGCCTACCAGTACCCGCCCGCCAAGTTCGTCTTTGGCGAGCCCGGCCGCACCGGCATGGGCATCAACTCCATCGTAGCCAGCGGCACCATCGTCTCCGGAGCCGTGGTGCGCAACTCCGTCGTCTCACACGATGTCCGCGTCAACTCCTACGCCGATGTCGACTCGTCCATCATCTTTTCTCATGTCAACATCGGCCGTCACTGCCGCATCCGCCGCGCCATCATTGACCGCGACGTCCACATCCCGGACGGCACCGTCATCGGCTATGACCAGAACGAGGACCGCAAGCAATACTTCGTCACTCCCACCGGTCTCACCGTCGTCACCCGCGACTACAGCGTCTACGAAAACCCGGTCAGCGCCGAGTTCATGCAGGCCGGCTCAGGCTTCTAGCCCTCACTCATCCCTACCTGGACGCATGGCCTAGCCGTTCGGGGCCTTGCTCCACCTCACGGCTGTTTGTCTTCCATCTCGCTCAGAGCCTGGTTGGTCTGCTCGATTGCCGCTGTCGCCGTGGGCTGCAGTCTCTGCAGTATCTGCAGAAGCTTCGCCGGATTGAACGGCTCAACGTGAAAGTCGGCAGGACCGCAGTTGCCTGGGCTTCCAACGGCGACGACCGTCAGGTTTGGCTTCATCTGCTTCAGCTTTATGACGAAATCAGAGCACTCCTTGCCGTCCGCATGCTCATCCACCACCGCGCCGTTGACCGCGGGATAAACCGCGAGCGTCTCCAGCGCCTCATCAAAGCTATACGCGCTGATGACATTGAACTTCGCGGTCTCAATGACCAGTTTGCGGCTCGAGATGCCGGAAGAAAACTCACGATCCACAATCAGGAAGCAGGGTCTCACCATGCAATCCATTATGGCTTCTCCGCTCGTCTTTGCAACGAGAGAATCCCCGCTACCGCCGCAAGCCGAACCGGTACACCACGCCTCCCGAGATCGCAAAGAACTCCCGCGTCTCCGTGCCGAACTTCTCCAGCATCAGGTCCGGCGAGAGCCGAAAGGCGAGGTTCTTCGACCGGTTCAGGTCCACGCTTCCGCCCAGCGCGATCAGCGGAGCGTTCTTGTTGGGGTACAGACCCACATCGCCCTGCAACCCGGACTCGGTGAAGTCGCCGTGCGCCACGCCGCCGTAAGCATGGAAGTTCAGCGCCGCGCGCTGGTTCTTGGGCCCGCGATACTGCGCGCCGAAGAGCCCGCTATACAGCACCACCAGCGGCCGCGTCGTCGTATTGATCGTCATCGCGCTCGGGAACACCGGCGTGGTGCCGGCTTCGCCGCGGAACTCCCCCCCTACCCCGATCTTCGACGTCAGCCAATAGGTTCCAAGCACCTCAACTCCGCCCAGATTCATTCGCTTGGGCAGGTTCTGTCCGGCCTGAAAGTTCATCAGGTTGATGCCGCCGTAGAGCTCGTAGCGGTTGTCATATGTGACCGGCGGCGCGGCGGACAGCTTGTTGGTCGCCTGCAGGGGCGCGTCCTGCTGACTGGTTGAGGAACTCTGGCCTAAATTCTGGGCTTCCGCCCTGCCTGCGGCTGTAAGGATTGCTGCGCCGGCCAGAACTGCTGCCAGGGCTCGTGTCGCTCTCTGCATCGGTCTTCCTGTCTCCACGGGATCCAAAGCTGGCGGCATGATGCGCGCACAGCGTCTGTCGTCTCTGTTCTATCTACCAAGATATAACGTTCGGTCCCCATCCTGCCCGCCGCGCGCATCGAAAGGCAAGGTGTGGTTGCATCAACGCTGAACCGCCGCCGCACGCGCATCGTCTATCATTGGTGCGACAATAGAGACACGGCCGCGCATTTGCCGCCGCGAACCACCGCAAGGGGAGACACAAATGGAACTCTTTCAGCCATGGCACATCATCATCGTCGTCGGACTCGCCGTCCTGTTCTTCGGCGGGAAGAAGCTCCCGGAGCTCGGCAAGGGGCTGGGGGAAGGCTTGAAAGGCTTCAAGGAGGGCATGAAGGGCATCACCTCCACGGAGGAGACGCCTACCCAATCCCAGACTGCAAAGCCCATGGACAACGCCCACACCGTCACGCCCAAGACGGAAGAGCCCGTCTCCAAGTAGCTCGCACCTTCGCGGCCTGACGGGTTGGGTCAGGTCTGCCGGTCGGGTCAGGCCTGCCGGATCAGGCTACAATC
>CAXTRZ010000382.1:0-2847 GCA_964246715.1 uncultured Acidobacteriaceae bacterium
GCCAGAAGAGCCAGGCGCAGAAGTACCGCAAACGGCTTGGCTTCGTGCCGTGGATCGAACTGGCGATCGGATGCTACTTCGCGCTCACCGTCTGGTACGCGGTCAGCAGCGAAAACTTCTTTACCGTGCCGTTTCTGCTGCTGTTCGTCTTCGGGTACTGGTACACCGGGCTGCTCAGCCTGTTGCAGGGACGATTCGAGCGGTTTGGCGCAGGCAGATCGGGGACGCACGAGAAGCCTTATCCGGTTGGGGTGTGAGGCCGCGCGGGGCGGCACTTCGTGGCTTTCTGACTTGTTGGGTGAGGGTCAGCCCGTTGGCGGATTAATGGGTGGCGGGCGGGGTGAGGTAGACTAGAAAGGACGCGCAAATGCAGATTTTAATCGATTCCAACCCTGCGCACAGAACAGGATGTACCCAGCCGTGAGTTCCCCCGCTATCGAAGCTATTCGCAATATCGCCATTATCGCCCACGTTGACCACGGCAAGACGACGCTCGTCGATGCCATGCTGCGCCAGTCCGGCACGTTCCGGACGAATGAGGCGGTGGCGGAACGAGTCATGGACTCGAACGACCTGGAAAAAGAGCGTGGGATTACAATTCTCGCGAAGAATACGGCGATCCATTACAAGGATTCCAAGATCAACATTGTGGACACGCCGGGCCACGCCGACTTTGGCGGCGAGGTGGAGCGCGCGCTGAAGATGGTGGACGGCGTGGTGCTGCTGGTGGACGCCAGCGAAGGTCCGCTACCGCAGACGCGGTACGTGCTGAGCAAGGCGCTGGAGGCGAAGCTGACGCCGATCATTGTGGTGAATAAGATCGACCGTCCGGACGCCCGGCCGCAGGAGGTGCTGAACGAGGTGTATGACTTGTTCATCGACCTGGATGCGGATGAGTCGATTCTGGACTTTCCGGTGATCTATACGAATGGCAAGGCGGGCACGGCGACGATGGATCTCGCGGTACCGGGAACGGATTTGCAGCCGCTATTTGAGCTGATCTTCAAGACGATTCCCGAGGCTCCGGGCACGCCCGATGGAGATCTTCAGATTTTGGTTACAAATCTGGACTACAGCGAGTATCTGGGGCGGCTGGCGATTGCGCGTGTATTCAACGGCACGCTGAAGGTGGGCCAGGAGGTGAACGTCTCCAAGCTGGACGGGTCATTAATGCCGGTGAAGGTGACGAAGCTGTTTACGTTCAACGGGCTGAAGCGCGAGGATACGATGGAGACGGCGGTGGGCGATATTGTGGCCATAGCGGGTATTCCGGGGATCACGATCGGCGAGAGCTTCTGCGCGCTTGAGAATCCGAAGCCGCTGCCGACGATCAAGATTGACGAGCCGACGATTGCGATTAACTTCAGCGTGAACAATTCACCATTTGCGGGGCGTGAGGGCAAGTATGTGACCTCTCGCAATATCAAAGACAGGCTGGAGCGGGAGTTGCTGACGAATGTCTCAATCCGGATGGAAGAGACGGATACGGCGGACACGTTTAAGGTGCTGGGACGCGGCGAACTGCAGCTTTCCGTGCTGATTGAGATGATGCGGCGCGAGGGCTTTGAGCTGATGGTCTCCCGGCCGACGATTGTGACTAAGCGCGTGGATGGAAAGTTGATGGAGCCGAGCGAGATCCTGACGATCGACATTCCGGATGCGTTTGTGGGTACGGTGATCGAGCGGCTGGGCCCGAGAAAGGGCGAGATGGTGAAGATGGCGAATCATGGCTCGGGCCGCGTGCGCATGGAGTTCAAGGTGCCTTCGCGCGGGCTGATTGGGCTGCGCAACGAGATGCTGACGGAGACGCGCGGCACGATTGTGATGAACTCGATTGCGGGTGAGTACATTCCGTACCAGGGCGAGATTCCGCAGCGGCCTTCCGGTGCGCTGATCAGCGACCGGCAAGGCGTGACGACGACGTATGCGCTGGATGGCGTGCAGGAGCGCGGCGTGTTGTTCATCGGGGATGGCGTTGAGGTCTACGAAGGGATGCTGGTGGGCGAGCACTCGCGCGATAACGACCTGGACGTGAACGCGGTGCGCGAGAAGAAGCTGACGAATATGCGCGCGTCAGGGTCCGACGATGCGCTGCGGCTGGTGCCGTTCAAGGTGCTGACGCTGGAGCAGTCGATCGAGTTTATTGCGGATGATGAACTGGTCGAGGTAACGCCGAAGTCACTGCGCATGCGGAAGAAGGTGCTGCAGGCGAACCGACGGCCGAAGGGTACCCGGGGCGGATCGACGCTGGAGTAATTGCGGCTGGACGGATGAGAGGGGCTCCTGCTTTTGCGGGAGCCTTTTTGTTTCAATCCAGCTTGATGACAAAGTGGAATACCGGGTTGGCGTTGCTATCGAAGTGGCTGAGTTCGCGGGCTTTGGGGTGGTGGCCGCGATAGGTGACGGTGACGCGGTAGTCGGCGTTGCTGGAGAGGCGCTTGAAGGCGAAGGTGCCGGAGGCGTCTGTGATGTACGAGACGATGGAGGTGGTGGACTCGTTTTGGACTTCAACGATGGCGCCTTTAAGGGGCTCCTTGCTGCGATCAGTGACGGTACCGGTGAGGGTGCGGGGCAGGTCCTGCTGGGCGCGGGAGATTGGGACGGCGAGGAGGAAGGTTCCAGCAAGGAGGCACAGGCTGGCCGGACGGTTTTGCAGTGAACGAGATGGTGTCAAAGCTCCGGATCCTCCTGGGTGCGGCTTTATGTGCGTAGTGGGTCTGATGCGAGGGTGGCGTCTGGAGGCTGCAGATTGAGACGGCTTTTTGCGGAGGTTGGGCTACGATCATCGCAATCCTTGTGAGTATGCCGAGGCTGCTGCTGGCGCGCCGGTGATGAATACGATGACGC
>CAXTRZ010000383.1:0-264 GCA_964246715.1 uncultured Acidobacteriaceae bacterium
GTGCCGGTGAGCTGGGTAGGAAGCAGGTCCGGGGTGATGGTGCGGGAGGTGCAAAGGACGACGCCGCGCTCCATGGCGTTTTCGAGCTCGCGAACGTTGCCAGGCCACTCGTAGTCCATGAGGACGCGGAGGGCTTCCGGGCTGAGGCTGGGCATTTCGGTGCCGTTCTCCTGGGCGTAGAACTTGAGGAAGTGCTGAGCGAGGAGGGGAACGTCCTGGCGGCGCTGGCGGAGCGGCGGAAGCTCCAGCATGATGACGTTAAGG
>CAXTRZ010000383.1:274-2836 GCA_964246715.1 uncultured Acidobacteriaceae bacterium
GTCTTTGACGGCCTGGCGGAGGTTGACGTTGGTGGCGGCGACGATGCGGACATCGACCTGAATTTCGCTGGTGCCGCCGAGGTGCATGAAGCGGCGGTCCTGCAGGACGCGGAGGATCTTGGCCTGCATGTCCATGGACATGGTGCCGATCTCGTCGAGAAAGAGCGTGCCGCCGTTTGCGACTTCAAAAAGGCCTTTTTTTGCAGAGATGGCGGAGGTGAAGGCGCCTTTGACGTGGCCGAAGAGGGAGGATTCAAGGAGGTCCGAAGGGATGGCGCCGGTGTTGACGGGGATGAAGGGGCGGTCGGGGCGGGGGGAGTTCTGGTGGATGGCTTTGGCGATGAGTTCTTTGCCGGTGCCGGATTCGCCCTGGATGAGGACGGTGGAGCGGCTGGGGGCGACCTGGGCCACAGTGTCGAAGAGGCGGAGCATGGGCTCGGACTTGCCGACGATGTTTTCAAAGTTATAGCGCTGCTTGAGGACGCGCTTGAGCTGGATGACCTCGGCTTCGGCCTTGTGGCGGGCGATGGCGGAGCGGATGTCGGCGAGGAGTTTTTCGTTGTCCCAGGGCTTCTGGACGAAGTTTTCTGCGCCGGCGCGGATGGCGTCGACGACGTTGTTGACGGTGCCGAAGGCGGTGATCATGATGACCGGGAGCTGGGGGTGCATGCCGGTGATGCGGGGGAGGAGATCGATGCCGGACTCGCCGGGAAGGGCGAGGTCAAGGAGAAGGAGATCGAAGTCGTGGCGGGAGAGGACG
The DNA here is from genome assembly GCA_964246715.1 of uncultured Acidobacteriaceae bacterium. Taxonomy (GTDB): domain Bacteria; phylum Acidobacteriota; class Terriglobia; order Terriglobales; family Acidobacteriaceae; genus Edaphobacter. Next base: position 1,035 of record CAXTRZ010000383.1, read on the forward strand.
TCCAGGCCTTGCGCGCCATCCGGCGCCATGGTGACGTCGAAGCCTTCGAGGATGAGGAGGGTCTCGAGGGATTCGCGAATGCTAGGCTCATCGTCGATGATGAGGATGCGCGAGGAGGCGGTGGAGGATGCGGGGGGTGTGATGGTTGCGGTGGCAGTCGACATTCGTCTGAGAAGTCCTTTTGGTGCGAAGCGTGACGGAGATAACGACGGACTAGCGGATGATACGTCTCGGGTTATGCGTGGGTTCCGGTAGTGGCTGGAAGAGTGGCTTTGGTGGATGTAAGGGCGGGAAGGTCGAGGCGGAAGGTGGTGCCGACGCCGATTTCGCTTTCTACGCTGATCTTGCCGCCGTGCTCCTGAAGGATGCCGTAGCTGACGGCGAGGCCGAGGCCGGTGCCTTTGTGCTGGCCGGCCTGGGGGTTGGTCTTGGTGGTGAAGAAGGGGTCGAAGACGCGGTGGAGATGTTCCGACGCGATGCCGGAGCCGGAGTCCTGAATCTCAATGACGACTTGATCTTTGGAATCTGCGCTGTTGGTGCGGGAGCGGATCTTGAGGAGGGAGTCGCCGGCGCCTTGCATGGCGTCCTTGGCGTTAAGCATGAGGTTGAGGATGACCTGCTGGAGCTTGCCCTGGTTGCCGTGGATGCGGGGGAGGCCGGGGTCGAGCTCCGAGACGATGCGGATGCGGGCGGTCTTGAACTGGTGGTCGAGCAGGATGGCGGAGTCGTGGAGAAGCTGGTTGAGGTCGATGGAGACGAACTCTGTGCCGGAGGTGCGGGAGAAGTTGAGCAGGCCGTTGACGATCTCTGAGGCGCGGAAGGTCTGGCTGGTGATCTTTTCAAGCACGGGGGTGAGACGGGTGGACATCTCCGGGTTGCTGCGGAGCTGCTTGGTAAGCATCTGGGTGTAGCTCGAGATGACGGCGAGGGGGGTGTTGACCTCATGCGCGACGCCGGCGGCAAGCAGGCCGATAGAGGAGAGTTTTTCGCTCTGGGTGAGCTGGGCTTCGAGCTCGATGCGGTCGGTGATGTCGTCGATGAGGATGATGCGGCCGACGACGTCCATGGTGCGGGTGAAGAGGGGCGCGATGGAGATGTTGGCGGTGCGAGTCTCGCCGGTGGGGAGGGCGAGGCGGAACTTGTAGAGGGTGTGGGTGCCATGGGCGTGCTCGTTCTCACGGCGGACGGTGTCGAAGCGGGCGAGGAAGTCTGCGGGGAGGATGTCGGAGAGCGGACGGCCGACGGCTTCGGCGCGCGGGCGGGCGAAGAGGACCTCCATCTGCGAGTTCCAGGATTCGACGCGGTCTTCGAGGTCGACGGCGAAGATGCCGATGTTGATGGACTCGACGATGTTTTGGTTGAAGTCTTTGAGGCGCTCGAACTCGTTGATTTTGGATTCGAGCGAGCGGTAGAGCTGGGCGTTCTGGATGGCGATGCCGATGTAGCCGGCGGGAGACTCGAGGACTTCCATGTCTTCGGAGGAGAGGAAGTCGCCGTCGTTGGTGCGGCCGAGGCCGATGACCGCGACGGTGCGGGTGCCGGGGCCGGTGCGGTTGGCGACGCGGCAGGGCAGATAGTAGTTCAGGTCGAGGCGGGCAGCGGTGTGGCGGTCGGCGTCGGGCAGGTGGAGGGCCTGCTGGGGGTTTTCGAGGAAGATATGGGTGTTGGCTTCGGGGGAGTCGAAGTCGAGGAAGCGGAGGTCGAGTGCGGTGAGGTCCGGATGCGCTTCTGGGGCGTGGAGGTCGGTGAGACCGTGGGAGGCGGCGAGGGTGAAGTGGGCGCGGGGCAGGGGCCGGATGTTG
>CAXTRZ010000384.1:0-2830 GCA_964246715.1 uncultured Acidobacteriaceae bacterium
ACCGAAGAGGGCGTGGGCGATGGTGTTCTTCTCATGGCAGGCGTTGTTGATGTGCGTGCGCAGAAGGGGCGGGTTGAGGAGGTCGGCGACACGGAGGCCGTTGCGGTGGATCTTATCCTCATAGGCGGGGCCGATGCCGCGGCGGGTGGTGCCGATGGGGGTGCGGCCGGGAGCGGTCTCGGCGGCGAGCTCGATCATGCGGTGGTAGGGGAGGATGACCTGGGCGCGGTTGGAGACGAAGAGCTGGCCATCCGGTCCGCCGTCGAGGGGGAGGCCGGCTTCCTTGAGCTTTTTGACCTCGGCGAGGAAGGCGGCGGGGTCGAGGACAACGCCGTTGCCGATGACGCCCTTGCAGTCTGGACGGAGGACGCCGCAGGGGATGAGTTGGAGGACGAACTTTTTACCGTGGATGATGACGGTGTGGCCGGCGTTGTGGCCACCGGCGTAACGGGCTACGACGGAGAACTTTTCCGAGAGGACGTCGACGATTTTACCTTTGCCTTCATCGCCCCACTGGGCTCCTAAGATGACTGCGGACTGGCGTGGGATGACGGCGGAGTGGGGCTTGGGTGCTTGTTGACTCACGAGGATGGTGCTCCGGGAATGCTTCAGGTGGGAGTGCGCAAGGGGTCTCCGGGAAGATGAGAGGAGATGCTTGCGCCCATGCGTCATTTTACACTGACACCCCGAGAGTGATTTGGAGGCGTTATGAGGCTAAGCGAAGCGGTGGCACTTGCCGGCAAGCACTTGCCTGAGTGTTTCCAGAGGCGGAAGCTCAGGAGTTGCGGCTTGAGGGTGTGGAGAAGACTGAGGATGGGAGGTTCTGGAAGGTAACATTCTCGTATCCGGATGCCTCGCCTCACAGCGCCGTGTCACGGGATTACAAGACAGTGAAGCTACGCGACTCAAATGGCGAGCTGATCGGCGCGCAGAACGGGATGCTGCTCGACGTCCTGTGAACGCGCCCTCTATAGCCATGCTAGATACGAATGTACTGCTGCTGTTTTTGGTGGGCGAGACAGACACGAGTCTGCTTAAGACGTTTAAACACATGCATGGGTTTGAGGCAGGCGATTAAGACTGCTCACCGATATCTTGCGGCAGTTTGAAGAGATTTTGACGACGCCTCATGTGCTGACCGAGGCGAGCAACTTTGTGGATCAGGCTCCTCCGTATCGACGGCAGGATTTGATTGCAGCATTGAGAAGGTTTGTGGAGTGTAATGAAGAGCGCTTTGAGGCGGCTACGAAGTTGATGAAGCGGAAGGAGTTTGCCTACATCGGTCTGGCAGATGCCGGACTGGTTTCACTGAGTGCAAGTGCGACGGTCATTACGATTGATCGCCGGCTGGCGTATGCAATTGGCGCAAGCGGAGGAAGCGTCGTCGACTTCAATCATCTTCGCGGGAAGTTGATGCGGCGGTGAGGGGTTAGTCTTCGGCGAGGGCGAAGTTGGCGCCGCCGGCTTGTTTGACGCGGTACATGTGGGCGTCGGCGCGGCCGAGGAGGATGCGGGGGTTGTTGAAGGAGCCGGAGGCGACGCGGGCTCCGATGCTGGCGTTGACGCGAATGGTGCGTCCGTCGAGCTCGAAGGAGGGGGTGAGGGCCTGGTTGATGCGGCGGGCGAGGATCTGGGGGGAGTGTTCCTCGTCGATGTGGGTCTGGATGATGGCGAACTCGTCTCCGCCGAGGCGGGCGAGGAGGTCGTCGTCGTGACGGATGATGCTGCGGAGACGGTTGGCGACGCTTTGGAGGAGGAGGTCGCCGATGGGATGGCCGTAGGTGTCGTTGATGTGCTTGAAGCGGTCGAGATCCATGTAGAGGATGCCGAAGGTCTCGCAGTTGGTACAGAGGGTGGCGAGGCGGTCTTCAAAGGCGCGGCGGTTGGCGAGGCCGGTGAGCGAGTCCTGCTCGGCGACGGCTGAGAGGGCGTGGCTGGAGCGGATCTGCTCCATGACGATGTCGAACTTGGTCTTGACGGCCTCCCAGTGGGAGTAGGCGTAGAAGCAGATGAGCACGAAGCCGGTGCGGGAGAGGATGTCTCCGTTGCTGAGGACGGAGAGGCCGAGGGCGCCGAGGACGACGAAGCCGCAGAGTTGGGAGATCCAGGGGCGCATGCCCATACGGGCGCTGAGCGAGGCACAGAGAGAGAAGCTGCCCATGAGACAGAGGGCCTGGGCGGAGGCGTCGTGACGGGAGAAGTTGTAGACCGTGGAAAGGGCCAGGGTGCAGCTGTAGAAGAAGGTGAGCAACGAGTAGGAGCCGGACCAGATGCGGGCGGCGAGGCGGGAGATTTCGGGCTTTTTCCGGATGGAGAAGGCGTAGACGATGGCGACACGGATGGCGGCCATGGCTCCCATGTACCCGGTGAGTTGCCAGAGCCAGAGATCGCTGAAGTGGCCTGCGAGGAGCGCGGTGCTGCCGACGACGCCGATTCCGCTGATAAGAACGGTTCCGGTGAGTCTTCTGAAGAGCAGCCGCGTGAGCTCGACCTCGATGTCATTCGCGGGAGTAGCTCTGCGGCGCCGCAGTCTGCGTTCTGAAGGGTTTTTCATGAGGAAGACCGTGATAGTGCTCTCATCGGCTGATTGCAGGATAGGCAGAGGGGTGTTTGAGGGAAATGCAACTTTGGTGCGATTGGGGCGAGTCGGTGTGGAAGACGGTGGCTTAGAAGCGGTCGAGCTTCGCCCGATAGCCCACGCTCCATCCCAACGGACAGAAGCGTCCGCCGGGGTTCCATCCTTATCGCGATGAAGCTGCGAAAAGAAGGGCCCACTGAGTTGAGTGGAAGTTATTTGGAGGTGGAGAACTGGAAGATGGTGGTGCTGTGG
>CAXTRZ010000385.1:0-343 GCA_964246715.1 uncultured Acidobacteriaceae bacterium
GTGTAGATCACGGCATAACTCCCGCGGAACACGGTCTTCGGATCAGGCGAGAAGGCAAATCCGACCCGCGGCCCGAAGTTCTTCAGGTAGTCGTTCACCGGCTGGTGGCAGTTGCAGGTGCCCGCGCCCGTGCCGCCGAAGGCCAGCGCGCCCAAGGTTCCGGTCAAAGCGTTCGTCGCATGCACATCCAGAAACGAGAACCGGTCCTTCACTTCCTTGTACGTCGGGTAATAGTCGTAGCGCAGACCGAGATCCAACGTCAGCTTGCTGTTCACCTTCCAGTTGTCCTGCACATAAGGAGAGATCGGACGAAAGCGTCCGCCCGTCTCCGGCACCGCTGATT
>CAXTRZ010000385.1:353-2827 GCA_964246715.1 uncultured Acidobacteriaceae bacterium
GATTGGGTGAAGGAAGCGCTGTTCGTCGCACCGATGAGGTAGCTTGCATATCCAACACCGGTGGTTGAAACCGCCGCCGTCGTCCCCGCAAAACCCTGTGTGTTGGCATTCGTAAAGGTAAGCTGGAGCGGATTGACGCCCGTCGCGTTGACCAGGTAGTTGTACTGCAGCCACGCAATCTCGCCGCCGATCGTCAAGGAGTGCTTGCCGAGGTTCCATTGCACGTTATCGACGGCCACATACCCTTGCGCCACCGGCCGGTTGCTGGAGTAGCCCGCCCACCGGTTGATATTGGTATTGCCGCTAAAGGTGACGGTCGGAAACGAGTCGGAAGCCTGACCGGCCGGCAATCCCTTGATCCCGTTCGCGGCCGCGCCGTACACGCTTCCTTCATCCTGATTGAAGCCCGGTCCGTCATACCGGCCATAGCCGTACTTGAACTGGTTGATCACCTTCGGAGTAAACGTGTAGTCATGCTCAAAGAGAATCACCTTGGTCTTTGGGGCAAACTGCTGCGTTGAGATGTACGGTGGCGGCAGGCCATTGGTCGCCGTACCCGAACTCGCCACAACTGAGGATGGGGCCGTGGTCGACTGGCGTCCATACGCGATCACCGCGGACATATTCTGCTTATCGCTCAGGTGATAGTCGACCCGGTTCGCCGTGCTCCAGTTGCTCAGGCCGGTCGTGTAGTTCGTTACGTAGTTGTTGTTGACTGAGTTATTCGACGGAGCCGGAAGATAGCTCTCCAGCTTCAGCGCAACCGGAGAGAGGCGGCTCACAGGAATCACATTCGCGGTCGGCACGCCGTTCTTCAATCCCATGAACTGCGTCCTGGTGTAGGCCGGCTTTCCGCCCGTTCCGCAGGTCGCGCAGTACACAGTCGTGTTCGGGTCGTAGATCGGAAACGCGGTCTCCGTGAAGTCCCCCGTCCGCTGGAGCAGCGTCGGAATCGTCTCGGACTGGTATGGTACCTGATGCGAGTAGCGATATCCCTCGTAGCCGCCGAACACGAACAGCTTGTCCTTGATGATGGGAAAGCTCAGGAACAGTCCATACTCATTCTGGTGCTCCACCGGCTTCACGGCATGGCCCACCAGCGGATCAATCACGCTCGGCGCCTGAAAGCCCCAGGTATCCAACGCTGTATTCCGGAAGTAATCGTACAGCACGCCGTGCAGTTTGTTGCCGCCGCTCTTCACCACATAGTTCTGAACGCCCTGCCCCTCATAGATCGCCGAGTAGCCCACCGTCTGCACCTGCAGTTGATCGATCGCGTCCACCGCCAGCGATGTCCACACAAACCGCGGATCGCCCTCGCCCGCCACCGACGTGATCGGTACGCCGTCGATGTAGATCGACGACACCGCGCCGCGGCTTCCGCCGCCGTTCACTACACCCGCATTTGTCGTCAGGTTGCCGTTGCTCACGTTCGCGGAGACGCCCGGCAGCAGAGAAGCAAGGTCGGTCGCGCGCCGCTGTCCGCCGCCATCCTGGATGATCGGCAGCGCGGAGTACTGCTCCTGTTCAAGCGTCACGCCCAGCGTCGCATTGCTCGTCTCAAGCTGCGGCGGCGCGTCCGTCACGGTGATCGTCTGATCCACCGAGCCCGTCTCCAGCACAGCATCCACCGCAAACGTCTGCAATCCATCCACCTGCACGCTCTGCTGCACAAACGTCTTAAAGCCCGCCAGGGAGATTGCAATGCTGTACTTGCCCGGATCGAGCGAGGCCTCGTAATCGCCGGCCCCGGTGGAGACCAGCGTCTGCTTCACATTCGTCGCCAGATTTGTAATCACGATCGAAGCGCCCGGAATCGCCGCGCCGGTACTGTCGGTGACGGTACCGCGAATCGCGCCCTTACCCGCAAGCTGCGCACTCGCGGCAGGAGAAAGGACCATCGGCGTGGCGATCATCAGGGTGAATCCAACGAATGTGAGCCGCCGCAACGCATTCCGGACAGCTTGGTTGAAAACTACGTTCTGCATCATCTGGTTCCTCTCGAGTGTCGAAACATGCAAGCTTTGTGAGCGCGTGGACTCAGCGCTTCTTTGGCAAGGCCTTCCATAGGTCCGACCACTGAGTCGTCAGTTACTCTCCGCCTCTTGAGCCAGCCCTGTCAAGTCTTCTCGCGGAAAATCTCGCGCAGCACTCCTCTCTGCGCGGAAAACCGCTCCAGTTCTGCATATTTCAGGAGTTACGCCAAGCAAAAACCTGAATCTGTCAAGTTTCATGTCCTGTCGTAAAACGCGAGAAACCAGAAGTGGTCCGTCCGCAACCCCAGGCCTCCCCCTCTTGCGCACAGCAAAGGGCAGGGCAGCGGCACTCCGCCACGTTTCGCTTGATGATGCAATGGCTGATGAGTCTTTTGACTCTTCGTTCTACGGAACCTTTGCAGCCCCGGAGACCGGCGTCTTCACCGGCGTAGCCAGCCCCAGGAACATCACCAGGTTGTTCTGATAGAAGTTTGAAAC
>CAXTRZ010000386.1:0-406 GCA_964246715.1 uncultured Acidobacteriaceae bacterium
GCGCTTCCATGGCATGGAAGAGGTCATCGGTTCGATCCCGATCAGGTCCACCAATACTTTCTTACATTTACTGACAAAGTGACCCGCATAAAAGGGTCCAGAGGGGTCCAGAGGCTTACCCAGCCTTCATCACCCTCGGTGGGAGCATGAACTCCACCACATTGTCATTTGCCTCGCGCTTCAGCGAAGACACACCGTGCGTATAGACATCCATGGTGGTCTTGCTGTTCGTGTGCCGCAAAAGCTCCTGCGCCACCTTTATGTCGACACCACGTTGGCGGAGCCAGGTCGCGAGCGAATGGCGGAAACTATGCCACCCGATCTGCTTCTTGATCCCGGCGCGGATGACGGCCGGCTTGATACTCTTCTTCAGAAGGCTGTCGGGGGAGAGTGGCTTCTCACCGTT
>CAXTRZ010000386.1:416-2817 GCA_964246715.1 uncultured Acidobacteriaceae bacterium
AATGGCATTCTTTCCGCCACGCGATGAGCGCGATGAGTACCGACGGATGCAGGGGTACCGGTCTCTTACTGGCTTCTGTCTTGGTATCGCCGAACCGGGATCGAACGTAAGACCGCCAGATCGAAACTTCCATCCGATCAGTGTTCAGATCCTTCCAGGTCAAAGCGACGAACTCTGACCGTCGAAGACCGGCGCTGGCCGCGAGCAAAACCATGGCGCGGTCGCGGACAGACAATTCCTGAAGCAGCGCCTGAAATTCGGCCGGTTCCAGCACGTCCTTCTCTCGCAGACGCTTCTGGGATGTCCGCACCTTTGAGATGGGGTTGAATGTCAGCCACTCGTGCCGGATCGCGTGGTTGTAGAGCACGCTGAATGTACTCTTGATTTTTGTCTTCGATGCCGGTGCCAGCGGCAGCGAGCCTAGCCATTCCTCGACCTTCACGGTCCTGACCTCAGACAGTCTGCAAGCGCCCCACTTCGGTTCGATATAGCGGCCCGTCATGATGTTGTGGGTCTCGATCGAGGCGAACGCCTTCTTGTCTTCCGTCAGTTCCAGGTTGCGGTAATGGGCAATGAGATCGTTCACGGTTTCAGGCGTGACAATCCCAGCGTTGATGTTTGAGCGCAGTTGGACGATGGCGTGTTCGGCTGCCTTTCGAGTCGGAAGGTCCTCAATGGTACCAATCACCTTCTTGCGCCGCACGCGACTATGGCCGGCATCCTCTCGCCAGCGAAAAGTCCATACGACAGCTCCGTTTTTGCGCCTGATCTTCTGCAAACTACCCTTCTGATAGCGTTCGCTCATACGATCCTTTCGCACGAGCGCCGTTGGCTGACTCGCATTCTAGGCCAACTCAAGCACTCTGGCTCCTGCTGCTTCCAACCCGCCTCGTTGCAGCAGGGCTCCCCGCCTTCGGCCTCCCCGTGCTGCCGACGCTGCGCTTGCTGTTTTTCTTTGCCGAGCGCAGAGGGTTCCGATCGCAGCCTCATCTTCGCCCCAGATAAGCCTCGACCACGTTCCTGTCGCGGTAGTTCTGGTTGGCAGATTTCTCCACGATCACCTTCGCCTTGCCGACGCGGCCGACAAAGCTCTCAGCCGGTATCTCGCCGCTTTCGAAGAGGTCGCCCAGGCCGCAAGCCTGAGACACCCGTTTCAGCTTCTTGATATTGCTGGCGACGATGTGGTCAGTGATCACCTTGTTCACACCGGCCGAAGCGATCCTGATCTTCAGCACCAGCATGTCGTTACCGTTTGTGCTGATGCTCTCGCTGGCGCCGACGACCTCGAAGTCGTAGAGGCCTGCCGGAAACAAATCCTTGTTCTGCTCGCTCGTGTTGAATCGCATCTGAGTGTCCGTCCTCTCCTAAATCGCGGGGCCTTGGCTCCGCATTCCTTTCGTCTTGCCGGTCACAAGCTTCTCTGCCGGACTGATCGGTTCACGGCGCTGGGCCACACGCAGGTGACCCTTCTCCGTCCGCTTCAGGAAACCGTCGTGGATCATTCACGGCCTCCTTTCCGTTTCGCAAGCCAGTCCATCAGCTCGTGTTCGAAGAAGCGCCAGAAGCGCCTCTTGCCTTCGCCAAGCGGGTGCGCGGGAATCCATCCCTTGCGGGCCCACGAGACCAGCGTTTTCGGCTTGATGTCGAGCAACACAGCAGCTTCCGTATCTGTCATAAGGCGCGGCATACACCACCTCCTATTCGGTCCCGTGGCCAATCAGTTTTGCGATGAAAGTATCGAGAACACCCCAACGCGTTCCCGACCGCTGGCGTGGTGCTTCGCGCATGGGCTGGGGCGTCGGCGCGGCGGGTGGCTCTTCGGGCTGAACCACCGTCCTAGCCGCACGCTTCGCCTCAGCAGTCGATCGACCCTTTTCGATCGCTGCGCGAAACGCGCAAAACTCAGGGAAGTCGGTAAGTCCGGGATGAATGATCCGGCACTTGGAAACCTGATACCCGGATTTCTTGATGATCGCTAACGGCATCGGCAAGCGCATCACTTCATCCATCATGTTTATGGGCCGAGCGAACAAGTTCGTGCTCTCCGTACCGAAGTCGCCCGGCCTACCCGTCAACGAAATCGAAGGCCCTCGGAGGGTTCTGACGCCGCTGAGGTCGCCGACATATTTCGCCGTGAACATGTCGTTGGTGCCGCCGAAAAACTCGACCGTTCCGACATTGCCCATCAAGGACTCGAAGCTCGTACCCCAAACCTCTTTCAGTTGGGCGAGATTCTGTGCGGCGAGTACGACCCTTGATCCGAACTTGCGATGAAAGGCCATGCAGTGCAGCAGCGGCTCATGACGACCCACGATCCAGGCCTCGTCATACACATAAAGCGTCTCCTTACCCGCCGAACCAAAGGGCAGGACACCCGCAGCTTCCGTCTCCGCCTGCATGA
>CAXTRZ010000387.1:0-2795 GCA_964246715.1 uncultured Acidobacteriaceae bacterium
CAAACGGCAACCTCTACTACTACGGCGACCTCACCGGCATCTGCTGGGTCCAGACCTTCCATAAGGTTTACACCGCATATGGCGGCCAGATCCACGCCTTCAACACCGCCACGCTCACCGAGATCAACAACACCAACATCACCGTCCAAGGCACCGCCCTCGACGTCGCCTACATGGACGCCAGCACCAACACCGCCAACTAGCCGGTCAGTGCCTACCAACGTCACCGTCGACATCCTCGCCATCGCCGCCCACCGCGACGACGTAGAACAGACCTGCGGCGGCACCCTCTTAGTCCAGCAGGCCCTCGGCTTTACCACTGGCATCCTCGACCTCACCCAAGGCGAGTCCGGCACGCGCGGCACTGCAGTCGAGCGCGAAGCCGAAGCCAACGCCGCCGCCAAGATCCTCAAAGTGTCCTACCGTGAAGCCCTAGACCTTCCCGACGGCTCCCTCCAAAACAGCCTCGAATCCCGCCATAAGATCGCCACCGTCCTCCGTCGTCTCAGCCCCCGCGTCGTCATCCTCCCTTACTGGCAAGGCCGCCATCCCGACCACTACACCTGCGCAACCCTCGGCTACGAAGCCTGCTTTGCGGCCGGCCTCTCCAAGCTCTCGCTATTTGACTCCACCGGCGCACCGCTTCCTCCGCACCGCCCCTTCAAAATCCTCTACGCCTCCCTCTACGCCGATGTCCGCCCCACCTTCGTCGTTGACATTACGCCCCACGTTGAAACCCGCCTCCAATCCCTCCTCGTCTACCGCTCCCAATATGGAAACCAGCAGCAGGGCGCCGGCCTCTTCGTCCCGGAAGAGGAGATCCGCGAGCGCACCTTCTCCACCGCCCGCCACTACGGCCTCCTCGCCGGCGTCCGCTACGCCGAACCCTTCGTCCAGAAGGAAGTCGCCCTCGTCGAAGACCTCCTCCACCTCCCCGTCGCCTCTATCTAGAGGCAGAAAACCCTGACTCAACCAGGTTGAATCAAGGTCCCTGCGGTGCCTTCCGCAAATCAGCTAGACCGTATGGATGATGTCGAATCGGTCGAGGTTCATCACCTTGTACCACGCGGCGACGAAGTCCTTGACGAACTTTGGCTGTGAGTCGGAGCAGCCGTAGACCTCGGACAGCGCACGCAGTTGAGCGTTTGAGCCGAAGATCAGGTCAGCCCGTGTCGCCGTCCACTTCACCTTCTCCGACTTCCGCTCACGCCCCTCAAACGTATTCTTCGCCTCGTCCGCTGCCTTCCACACATACTTCATATCCAACAGGTTCACGAAGAAGTCATTGGTCAGCGTTTCCGGCTTCTCCGTCAGCACGCCAAACTTCGTGCCTCCGGTGTTGATGTTCAGCACCCGCAGCCCGCCGATCAGAGCCGTCAACTCCGGTGCTGTCAGCCGCATGAGCTGCGCCTTATCCAATAGCGCGACCTCTGCCGGCTCCGTGTCTTTGTAGCCGTAGGAGCGGAAGCCGTCTACAGTGGGCTCCAGCGGACCAAAGGACTCCGCATCCGTCTGCTCCTGCGAGGCGTCTGTGCGGCCCGGCGTAAAGGGCACCGTCACTTCGATCCCGGCATCCTTCGCCGCCTTCTCGACCGCCGCGGAGCCCGCCAGCACAATCAGATCGGCCAGCGAGATCTTCTTGCCGCCCGTAGCCGCCCCGTTGAACTCGCCCTGAATCTGCTCCAGCACCGCGAGCACACGCGCTAACTGCGCCGGCTGATTGACCTCCCAATCCTTCTGAGGGGCCAGCCGGATGCGGGCGCCGTTCGCGCCGCCGCGCTTGTCGGAGCCGCGGAAGCTAGAGGCCGAGGCCCATGCAGTGGAGACCAGCTCCGAGACCGACAGCCCGGAGGCCAGCACCTTCTCCTTCAACGCCTTGACCTCCGCCTCTTCCACCAGCGCGTAATCGACCGCCGGAACCACATCCTGCCAGATCAACTCCTCCTTCGGTACTTCTGGCCCCATGTAGCGGGCGCGGGGGCCCATGTCGCGATGAGTCAGCTTGAACCATGCGCGGGCAAAGGCATCGGCAAACTGGTCCGGGTTCTTGTAGAAACGCTCGGAGATCTCCTTGTAGATCGGGTCCGCAATCATGGAGAGGTCGGTCGTCAGCATTCCCGGCTGATGCTTCTTGCTTGGATCATGCGCGTCGGGGACGGTGTTCGCTCCGGCCTCGCCCTTCGGCTTCCATTGATTCGCCCCGCCAGGGCTCTTCGTCAACTCCCACTCGTACTTGAACAGATGATCGAAATAATCGTTGCTCCACTCCCTGGGTTTGGTGGTCCACGTCACCTCCAGGCCGCTTCCAATGGCGTCCCCGGCGATCCCCGTCTTATACGAGCTCGACCAGCCGATACCCTGGTTCTCGATCGGCGCGCCCTCAGGTTCGTGCGCCAGGTGGTGCCCTGGCCCCGCTCCATGCGTCTTGCCAAAGGTATGCCCGCCTGCGATCAACGCGACCGTCTCTTCATCGTTCATCGCCATGCGGCCGAAGGTCACCCGAATATCTCGCGCAGCGGCAACAGGGTCGGGCACGCCCTCGGGACCCTCGGGATTCACGTAGATCAGACCCATGGTGGTCGCGCCATGACGAGCTCCCAACTCACGATCGCCCGTGTAACGCTTGTCCGTGCCCATCCAGGCGGTCTCAGCGCCATAATCAACGTCCTGGTCTGGCTCCCACACGTCAGGTCGTCCGCCGCCAAAACCGAACGTCTTAAAGCCCATCGACTCCACCGCACCGTTGCCGGTCAAAATCAGCAGATCGGCCCACGCGATCTGCTTCCCATACTTCT
>CAXTRZ010000388.1:0-303 GCA_964246715.1 uncultured Acidobacteriaceae bacterium
CGCTCACAAATCCCAACCCTCTCCAAGCGCATCCCTTCGTCCCGCCAGCCGCACCGCCGAAGCCCTCGCCGGCGTCTCCTTCGCCGCGCTCCTCTGCTTGATTCTCCCTAGCCGCAACCGCCGCCGTCTGCCCACGCTGCTGCTCGTCCTGCTCGCCTGCATCCTCACCGCCAACCTCGGCTGCGGCTCCAACGACCTCGTCCAACCTGTCTCCGGCACCAGCGGCACCCCGCTCGGCACCTCCATCCTCTCCATCACCACCGCTGCCACGGACGGCGCCAACACCATCCGCCATACTTACAG
>CAXTRZ010000388.1:313-2788 GCA_964246715.1 uncultured Acidobacteriaceae bacterium
GTCCAGGTCACCGTCCAATAGCCGATCACCATCCTGTTACGATATCCGCACAGAGGCACCGCACCCATGAGCACCGCTACCGCCGTCACCATCGCCGTCCTGACCGCCCTCACCCCCACCGTGACGTGCCTGATCGGCATCATCCTCTCCCGCCAGGATGTGCGCGACCTTCGCGCGGAGATGAACAGCCTCCGCACGGAGGTGCACGCTGAAATGAACACCTCCCGCAATGAAATGCGCGCTAAGATGATCAACTTTCGCAACCAGGTCCACGCCGACCTCCTCCTCATCCACGAGCGTGTCAGAGCAGTCGAGACAAGGCAGGATGGCTAGCCACTTTAATCCCTAAGACGAAAGCCTCAACTCCGATCGGCGCCACATCAAAGAAGCCGCACCGCAGACGAGTATTCTTCCTCGCAGATTCATCGTTCCCGCAACTTCATCTTCACCCCGCCCAACTCCCCCGCGATCTCACCAAACCAACCTTCCTCGGAACCGAAAACAACCGAAACTATCCTCCACAACTCAGGTCTATTCCCATATCTGCCCCGGCAGTTTCGCCCTCTGTCGCCTTTTACCGCGCCTGAGCCTCGCCATCTACTAGGATTTTTGCAGAACCAGAGGAACTCACTCCCTATGCGCTCTCCACTCCGCTCCTTCGCCGCAGCTTTTGCCGCCGTTGCACTCAGCCTCGTTCCTGCCTTCTCTCCCGCCGCGGGCCAGGCCAGCCGCATCGCCGCCCAGGCCATCTCCTCCTCGGGCTCCCGCGTCGCCCTCACCAATACCGTCTCCCCTCGCGTCCGCGCCGCCACCGATCTTGGCGCCGCTCCGGACGACCGCACTCTCTCCTCGGTCACCCTTCGCTTCAACATGACGCCCGCGCAGTCCTCCGCGCTGGACGCCCTCATCGCCGCCCAGCAGAACCCCTCATCCCCGTCCTATCATCAATGGCTGACTCCAGACCAGTACGCCGCTCAATTCGGCCTCTCCTCGTCGGACATCGCCAAGGTCACGGCCTGGCTCCAGTCCCAGGGCCTCACCGTCACCGGCGTCGCCCAAGGCCGCAGCTTCGTCACCGTCGCCGGCACCGTCGCCCAGCTCAACGCCGCCTTCGGAACCTCCATCCATAGCGTCTCGCTTAACGGCGAGCCGCATATCGCCAATGTGACTGAGCCCACGCTCCCAGCGGCCATCGCCGCCGTCACCAGCACCATCACCGGCCTTTCGGACGTTCACCTTAAGCCACACGCCCACGCGCACTTCACCTCCTCCATCTCCGGCAGCCACTTCGTCACGCCCGGGGACTTTTACACCATCTATGACATGACCGCCCTCGTCGGGGCGAGCACCACCTCGGGCCCCATCACCGGGCAGGGCATCACCATCGCCGTCGCCGGTCAGACTGACATCCTGCTCTCTGACATCGCCGCCTTCCGCAGCGCCTCCGGCCTCGCCGCCAACGCTCCCACGGTCAAGCTCATCGGCACTGATCCAGGCACTCCCACCACCAACGAGAACGGTACCCTCGTCGCTGAGGACCAGGTTGAGGCCTCCCTCGACGTCGAGTGGAGCGGAGCCGTCGCACCGAGCGCCTCCATCCTCTACGTCAACTCGACCGACGTCATCGCCACCTCGTTGACCCAGATCATCGACCAGAACCTCGCCCCGATCGCCACCGTCAGCTACGGCGACTGCGAAAGCAACTTCGGCTCCAACAACGTCGCAATCTACAACCAGCTCTTCCGTCAGGGCACCGCTCAGGGCCAGACCATCGTAGGACCCGCCGGCGACTCCGGCGCCACCGACTGCGACTACCAGACCAACGTCGCCTCCCAGGGTCTCGCCGTAGACTTCCCCGCCAGCTCTCCCTACGTCACCGGCGTCGGCGGAACCATGTTCAATGAGGGAGCCGGAACCTATTGGGCCTCCGTCAACACCTCTGCATACAACAGCTCCAGCTCCGCTCTCTCCTACATCCCGGAGGCCGTATGGAATGAGACCTCGCCCACCGAAGGCCTCTCCGCCGGCGGCGGCGGAGCCAGCATCTACTTCACCAAACCCGCTTGGCAGATCGGCACCGGCGTCCCCGCGGACTTCTCCCGCGACGTCCCGGACATCGCCTTCAACGCCGCCGCCGGGCATGATCCCTATCTCCTCTGCCAGGGCGGCTTCTGCACCAACGGATACCGCAACTCCAGCTCCAACCTAGACGCCGTCGGCGGTACTAGCGTCTCCACCCCAGCCTTTGCCGGCATCCTCGCCCTCCTGGAGCAGAAGCTCAACAGCAAAGGCCTCGGACTCGTCAACCCCACCATCTACGCGCTCGCCAACAGCACCTACTCCACCAACGTCTTCCATGACGTCACCACCGGCTCCAATGTCAGCCCCTGCGTGATCGGGACCGTGAACTGCACCGCCATCGTCGCCACCTGCAACGGCTCGGTCAACACCAACCAAGGCTGCATCGGCTACAAC
>CAXTRZ010000389.1:0-2772 GCA_964246715.1 uncultured Acidobacteriaceae bacterium
CGCGGCTCGCGGGAAAGCTCCGGCCCGGCCCGTGGCGGGGGGCGGTGCGGGTGATTCAGTAAGGGATACTACCGTCAGTTGAACGACGCAGGTTCATCATTGCATTGGACCTGGCGGGAACGGCTGTGATTGATGGTGACGTTGCGTAGGTCTTGATCCGGGGATCAGGCCGCTCGTGAGCCGGCGCTGGATTCAGAGACGTTGCTCAGGTTCAATCCAGATCGCGGATGTATTCAGGGATGCTCGGAAGGGTGTCAACCCTCTGCGACCGGCCATCCGGCAGCGTGACGAAGACGCTTCCGATCAGATTGCCTTCTGGACTCCTGACGTATTGGTAACGGTAGACGTTTCCGTTTCCGTAGGTCTGACCGATGAGGACTCCGGACCGATAACGGTTCTCCACCAAGGTATGGCCTTGCTCATCGCGGACGGAGATCAGAAGCTCCTTGTCATACTCGTAGTGACGTGCGCTGCCTGAGGAGTTGAGCGTGTCGGTGAGCATCTTGTCCGAGTTTATAGAGGTAGGTCACTGAGTTGCCGCTGTCATCGTCAGCGTGGATGATGCGGGACTGGGCATCGTAGGTGAGACGAAGGTGGTGGTGGTTGAGCGGCGTGTTGACGGCGATGAGGTTGCGCTGCGGGTCACGCTGGAGCGTGAGGGTGTTGTGTTGGGAGTCGATGATCTGGAAGGCGGCACCCTGAGCGAGGTTGGTGGCCCCGTAGGGCTCCGGGAAGCGGATCTCACCGCCATCGGCAAAGCGCAGGGTCCATCCATTTCCGTTCCAGGCGATGATGGATTTGTAGAAGCGGGTTGAGGTTTCGGTATGGAGGAACACGGCGTCGGAGAAGCCGATGCCTTTGGAGATGCGTTTGAAGTAGAGGATGTCTCCGTCTTCCAGGACGAGCAGCATGTAGGTATAAGGCCAGCGGGTGCCGATGGGAGCGATATCGAACGGATGGCTGGTGTTGCGGCCGAAGGCGTGGACCGGATTTCGGCTGACCCAATCGCGGGAGAAGTACGTGCGGGTGAGCGGGAGGCCGGAGACATCGTTGAGGGCGAGATCGGTTTGGCGCAGAACAAATGCGCCGTAGCGAAGATCCGCTTCAAAGCGGTCAATCTCGCCTGAATGCCGGGCGGGCGTGGAGCAACGACCGAGGCTGGTTGTGATCCGGCCTGAGACGATGGTGGCGGAGACGCAGGGGTGAGTTCCGTCCAGGCGGGGCAGCACGAGAGCTCGTTGGACGTCCGCGGGATCGATCTTTGCCGGATGGGAGTCTTGCCAACGGATAACGAGGGGGCGAAGGGTGATCATGGCCATGATGGACATGACCAGGGCCCACGAGAGGACTCTGGCGCGTGTCCAATGCGGTTTGATTGCTGTCTCTGGGGTAACTTCGGCCTGATCGATCATTGGCGAACCTGGGCAAGGATGGCGGGTCCAGAGCGGTTCAGCAATCCCACAAACGACGAAGGAGCTTGCTTGCCCATTCCATGTTGAAAGGAATGAAGATCTCAGACCAGGGTTGTCCTATGGGTTGTAACGGATGGCGCTGGGAGCAAAGTTCCTGGGGCATGGCGGCTTTGGGATTCTGAATGGGAGTGGAGGCGTTTTCCGTGGGATGGCTGAGCCTACCCACTGCCGCGTGGCATGGTGGTGGAATTGGGTATTGCATTCCTTAGATTGAGCTGACGCCGGGGCCTGGGTTGTTCGGGTGGATGACGCGGGTGTCGCTGGTATGTGGGGCGGAGTTCATCAAGGCGCTGACGTTAGGGATGACGTCCAATCAGGAGTGGAGATGGGGCGGGGCAGCAAGCTGCTGTTAGGTGAAGTGCAACGAGATTGCGGTGGATGAGTGGCGCAGGCGGTCGTAAGAGGGTTTTGGGTACAATGATCGAGTATGGCAGAGATGGAAGCGGTAAAGACGCAGGCGGCTCCGGTGCCCGAGGCGTGGGTTCGGACGGAGTTGGCGCGGGACCCGGCACGGCCTTATCCCATGGACTACATCGAAGCACTGTTCAGCGACTTCAGCGAGATCCATGGCGACCGGGCGTTTGGCGATGATGCCGCGATGACGTGCGGGATGGCACGGTTTCATGGCGATCCGGTGATGGTGATCGGGAACCTGAAGGGGCGGACGCTGAAGGATCGGGTAGCGCGGAAGTTTGGGTCGCCGGAGCCGGAGGGATACCGGAAGGCGCTGCGGGCGATGAAGATCGCTGAGAAGTTCGGGCGGCCGGTATTTACGTTTTTCGATCTTCCTCGGGCATTTCCGGGCATTGGGGCGGAGGAGCGCGGGCAGGGCGAGGCCATTGCGCGGAGCCTGCTGGAGATGAGCCGGCTGAGGGTGCCGACGATTGCAACGATCACGGGCGAGGGCGGAAGCGGCGGGGCGCTGGCGCTGGCGGTGGCGGACCGGGTGCTGATGCTGGAGAATGCGATCTATTCCGTGATCTCGCCGGAGGGGTGCGCGAGCATTATGTGGAAGGACCCGGCTAAGAAGGTGCAGGCGGCGGCGGCGCTGCGCTACACGGCTCCGGATGTGAAGATGCTGGGGTGCGTGGACGATGTGATCGGCGAGCCGGGCGGGGGGACGCAGAAGGATCCAGCGGAGGCGTTTGCGCTGGTCAACGAGCGGCTGCGATGGCACTACGGCGAGGTGAAGGCGACGCCTCTGAACGAACTGCTGGAGAAGCGCTATCAGAAGTTCAGAAATATTGCTCAGTTTTATACGGCGGGCTAGCGGTTGAGTGCGAGACGGGATATTCCGCGA
>CAXTRZ010000390.1:0-2765 GCA_964246715.1 uncultured Acidobacteriaceae bacterium
GCAGTCGCGAACCACCGTACAGTCCAAGCGGGCAGAGGTGTCCCAGAAAACTGACTTTCAATTTTCTGGGCAAACTGTCCGACGTGGGCCCAGCGCGTAGCTGAATGGAAGAAGCAATCCAGGCCTAGTGTGAACCGCAGAATGCAGTATCCCAAAGCTGCATCTAGACTGCCGCTCTCTTCCGTTCTTAGACCTTGCTTATCCATGGGCGCTCATCACTGTGTGCGGATGACCTTAACTGAACGAACCAAGCCCTTCAGTCTTCCTGGACTGATCGTCCGTCTGCACAGTTGCATAGACGTTTAGACTAGCGGCCCTGTATGCCTACCCTTCCCATGAAAGGTAATGATGCTATTTATCATCAACAAGGATGAATGGCTAACTGTTGCCGTACTTTGTCTTCGCCGTGTCCTTGGAAGTATGCGTGAGAGCTTCAAGCATGAGGTTCAGGACCGTCTTCCCAGCGAGTTTCCGACGTTGCGGCCGGATCAATATGGCCACTTTCCACTTTGGCATGCGGAAGCCCTGATCTCGGAACGGCAGAATATGGAGCCCTAGAGAAGCCTCCGATGCCTTAGCCAGGGCAAATGGCACAATGGAAACGCCCAGTCCGGTGCCGACGAACTGAAGCATTGTCTCGACTGCGCTGACCTCGAACATGGTCTTGCGGCGAAGCCCATGGGCTGCACAACTCCTATCGACAATCGCGCGAAGCGCTCGTTCTGGGGTGAGATCCACAAAGGGCAGCGGACCCATCACTTCCAGCGTCGCCGCTTTTCGTTGAGCCAGTGGATGCTTCTTGGCGCAAATTGCAACCAGGGAGTCCTGAACAAATGGAACAGCGTCCACCCCGGCAGGCAACGTCTTCGCGGTGACCGCGTGAAAGCAGAGATCGAGAGCTCCCTCCTTTATGAGTTGTGGGGCTTCTGGGCTGTCAATCGAGCGGACTGTGAAGTCAACATCTGGATATTGGGCATGAAATCGACCCAAGACAGTCGGTAGATCGATATATGGGCCCAAACTCTGGAGAATGCCGAGGCTAACCCGACCCCGCACGATGTGGCTTTGGGCCCTGACGGCTTCCATACCGTCACTCAGCATGGTCACAGCCGGCCTGGCATATTCGAGAAAAAGGATTCCTGCGTCCGTCAGCGATACGCGCCTGGTTGTTCGCTGCACGAGTCCAACACCAAGTTCCTCTTCCATCTCCTTGATCGTCACTGACAGGCCGGATTGAACGATATGCAATTTCCGCGCGGCAGAAGTGAAGCTGCCTTCGTCCGCTAATGCTATGAAACTCCGATAGTGTCTGATATCCAAGCGACCTCCCGTGGTACTTATCTCTTGAGGTGATAGGTTACATCACAACGTATTCTCAATCACGGACAATCAGAGGCGCATCTCTTGCATAGGTTGTCCGAGGTGTCCCATGACGAATTGCGCGAACAAGACAGACCTGGCGGATCTCCCTAAGATCCTGGCCTTATCGGGTAGCTTGAGAGCGGCTTCGTTTAGCACCGCAATCCTTCGCGCATTGACCCAAGAGCAGCATCTCGGCATTAGCCTGACTATCAAGACACTTGAAGACATACCGCTCTACAACGAGGATCTAGACACCGACCCGCCACTGGCTCCGATAGCAGGACTACGCAACGAGGTCCAAGCCAGCGACGGCGTCGTGATTGCAACGCCCGAGTACAACCACGGTATGCCGGGCGTGCTGAAGAACGCGCTTGACTGGGCCTCTCGTCCAGCGTTCGCATCGTGTTTTCGCGGCAAGCCGGTACTGATCATTACCTCTGCCTCTGGTGGCACCGGAGGCGTGAGGGCCCAATACCAACTGCGAGAAACGCTTGTGTCTATGCTGGCGCACGTCGTTCCCGGTCGAGAGATTCTTCTTTCCGGCGTGGAGAACCGAATTCGGGACAACAGATTTGCCGATGCGGACACGTTGCGCGTTCTCGCCAGGGGCATCCATGCACTTCGCGCGGACGTCTTGAGTCGAGTTCAGGGAGCGAGAGCGTGAGATCACACATCGGCCGCGAATCAGGACTCCTCCTCCTCGCCATATTGGCAGGCAGCGTCGGATTGCGTGCGCAGCAGCAGCACCCTCCGGAGCCCACCGTCAATCTCGGAGACACCAGCTTTCTCGATGCCCTTGGCGCACCAGGAGTTCTTCTCGAACAGATTGGGGACGCCAGTCACAGCGGCTCGAAAATCGACAGTTCGGGACAAGTCGTACCTGGCGCCCCCGCTGTGAACAGCATCAGCGAGCTAACACACGGCGTCGTTCTGACGAGACAAAAGCTCCTAGGGGCCTGGTGGGGCTTCGAAGCGATAGTGGCCACGGCACATGTGAATGGCGGCTCCAGCGGTGTGGCGGGAGGATTTGGTGATCTGACCGTCTCGCCTCTCGTCTTGCAATGGAAGGCCCTAAAGTTTGGCTCCAGCCAATTGAACCAGCGCTTTGTCCTCGACTTCGAAGTACCGACAGGCGAGTACCGGCAAGACACTCCGATCAGTCTGAGCGGGCATGCGTTCACGGTGCATCCGTACTACGCCTTCACGCTCTTTCCAACCAGAAAGGTGGAGACTAGCTGGCGGGTGCACTATCTCTACAACGCCAGGAACAACGATCCCGCTGTCGGGAACCAGGCACGCTCCAGCCAAGCCGGCCAGGCAATTCACTTTAACGCGACGGCTGCCTACAGTCTGCCGCACGGCGTGTGGGTGGGGGCAAACGGCTACTTGCTCCGTGAGATCAC
>CAXTRZ010000391.1:0-2760 GCA_964246715.1 uncultured Acidobacteriaceae bacterium
GGCCTCCACCATCAGCCGGGAGAGCGTACCCTCATCCGCACGGCGAATAAAGGCAGTCAGCGTTTTACCGATGCCTCCATCGTCCCGCTTCTGCCGGATACCGTGTTGCCGCGCCAGCATCACGACGCGGTTTTCGTCCATGACACTAATCAGTTTCTCAATGACGAAAAGCAGGTCGCGCTTGAGCAATCGAACGGGAACGGCGGCGCTCACAGCAGAGAGGACACGGAGGCCGGTCGTGTTGGCGATGGCTTGTTCCTTGCGCTGCTTCTCCTGCTCGGCCTTCCACTTCTCTTCGTTGCGGCTGGTTGGCTGCTTCGGATGATGGACGGGGCAAGTGGGGTTGGCACATACCTTGTGGATGGTGCCAACGTCGCTGCCTTCGGTGACGATGGCTTCAGCGGTGAACTTGCACACCTTGAACTCGGGCCGCTTTGCATCGTCTTTCGATTTCGACTTGTCGTCCCGAATTGCGGTGTACTTATTGCGGGGCAATACAAGGCTTCCATCTTTCTGACCACCGTAGGCGGTGCTGATCTGCACCAGTTCTGGCTTGGCC
Source organism: uncultured Acidobacteriaceae bacterium (assembly GCA_964246715.1). Taxonomy (GTDB): domain Bacteria; phylum Acidobacteriota; class Terriglobia; order Terriglobales; family Acidobacteriaceae; genus Edaphobacter. The sequence goes on from CAXTRZ010000391.1 coordinate 560, forward strand.
GCTACGATCTGTGCAACGTGCGCCGAGACTTTGGCCTGATAGCACTTTGGGTCGGTACACCGGTCACCTTGGCGTCCGAGGTCATCCCCGAACAGCAGCTTGTTATGCCCTGTCCGCTTGGGGCAATCGGCACAACTGCCAGCGGCGGGAACAAGCTGCGCATCCCGCTTGTTGAACGGTGCATCCTTCAAGATGAGAAGGATGTTGCTGTCAATCCAGAACTGCAGGTTGCGGACAGGTAGCAGGATACGGGCGGGTTTCGATCCTCCGTTGTAAACCTCTTTGAAGCAAGCCGAAAGTGCAGCTTCCTGCTGGTCTGCGGGTAGCTTTGCCAACAACAGCGCGTGTCCGACGCCGATCTCATCGGCATAGAAAGCATCAACCGCTGCGGGTACAAGGTCGGTCAACTTCAACCTCGAAGCCACGAAGACGGCACTCTTACCCACCTTCGCGGCGATCTGCTCGATGCTGTACTTGGGTTCCTCCAAGTCAAGCAGGGCGCGGAATCCCTGCGCTTCCTCCAGTGGGTGAACATCCTTGCGTTGCAGGTTTTCGACGATGGACATTTCGACGGCTTGGGCATCGGACAGATTGACGATACGGACGGGTACTGTTGAGACTTCGGCCATCTGCGCGGCACGATAGCGACGTGCTCCGGCGACAATCTCGAAACCATTCTCGGTGAGAGGCCGCACCAGCAGCGGAGACAATACGCCCTGCGTGCGGATGGACTCTGCCAGTTCCTTCAAAGCAAGTTCCTCGAAGGTGCGGCGGGGGTTGGTCTTCGACTCATTCAGGAGAGACAGAGACACGTTGCGGTACTCGGTGGCATTGATGACTTGGGCTTCCATGATGGTGTGCTCCTTTAGAGCGGGTTGCATTGCATAAAGGTGGTGGAGCGAACGCGCTGCCCGGTGTCCGCTCCGCTGGCGGAAACTTGGGCTATCGCTGTATGCGCCGGTTGGGGTCGAAGACTTCCGCGAACCGCTGCAAGCGCAGGTTGTTGTCCCACGTCTTGGCAAAGCGAACGTGTTGCTCATGCAACGCGAAGAGATACACGTAATGGTCGCGGACGATATTGCGGCTCCACTGCTCCACGGCCACGTAATCGTTACGCCAGTACCAAGGATCGAGATGCGCTCCACCGGCAAAGCCAAGCTCAAAGCACATCTCCGGGTCACGCATCGCATCGCCGTTTTGTTCCCCATAGTGGGCGATAGAGAGCGCGGGCAAACCCATTGGACCGGATTCGTCCATCGCCTCGATGACAAGTTCCATGTACGGCGGATTATCGATCTTGAGATACAGACCGGGGTGCCATCCTCCGGCCTTCTGCAAGATGTCGAGAATGGTTTTCATGCCGCCACCTCCGCGAGTTCCTCGGTGGTGGCTTCTTCTGCGATGGGCGGCTCCAGTGCGGCAAGGATGACGCTGGCGGTCTGCTGGATGACTTCCAAGCTCTCGGCTAGCAACGAAGCGTTGCCATGATAAAGCTGGATGTAGTCGGCACTCGCCGAACCTGTCACCAGTCCAACGGCCTTGCCCACGACAAAGGCGACAGCCTCGGCCTCTGTCTCACGTACCGTCTTCGTCGTGGCCGTGCGGCGCTCTGCTTTATGCAGGAGTTCATGCGCCGTTTCATGGACAAGCGTGGCGAAGGTTTCGGCCTTCGATTGTCCGGGCAGGATGGCGATGCGTCCGCCGTAGCTCATGCCGAGAGCGGGGGCGATGTTGGGGTTATAGACAAGCTGAATGCCTTTGCTCTGGACGAACGCGGCCAGCCTGTCCAAGTTCTCGCCGGGGTCGCCGGAGACCTCACGCATCTCCGGCAGGTCTACGCCATCGGTCTGCGAAACGTCGAAGACGTAGGCATTGCGAAAGCCAAGCAACACGCGCTCATTCTGCTTGGTGATGTCTTTTTCGGCTTCCTTGTCTTTCTTGCGACGAACGCCAACGATGGGAGCAAGGATGCGGATACCTTTCTGGCCTGCCTTCACGCTGCGGCCAAGGTTCTTCCACGTCCAGAACCCGGCAACTCTGGTCGCGGTGGGCATCTGTCGGGCGATCTCCAAGACATTCCCGAAGGAATACGAATGAAAGCGGCTCATGGCGGTGAGGTAGTTGGTGAGGGCTTCGGAGTGTCCGGCCTCCAACTGCTCGATTAGCAGCTTGATGTTGGCGGCGATAAGTTCCTGTTTGGT
>CAXTRZ010000392.1:0-2320 GCA_964246715.1 uncultured Acidobacteriaceae bacterium
GCACGGTATGACGAGGAGATTGGAGTCTATGAGCGGCAGGTCGAGGCGGTTCGGCGCAAGCAGGTGGACCTGGACATGCGGCAAGGGTGGGTGCTGACGGAGTATTTCTATGGGCAGATGATCGACATGGAAAAGGACCAGATCAGCCTGAACGACCGCATGGGTGAGATGGTCTATGGCATGGACGTGGGCCGGGAGGCGCATCACGCGGAGCAGATTGCGTTCCTGCCGGAGGGATCGAGCGAGTTGGTACGGCGGGCTCCGAAGGCTCCGACGGGGATGATGCTGGCGGAGAAGAAGATGCTGGAGGGCGATCTGGACGGGGCCAGGGAGATTGCGGATAAGGCGCTGGCGGACCCGAAGCAGGACCATGCCGAGGCGGAGTTTGTGGTGGCTCGGGTGGATCTGATGGAGGGCGATCCGGAGAGCTCCATGGCGGAGTTTCAGGATGTGCTGCGCAACAGCAAGAATCCCCGGACGACGGCGTGGGCGCATATCTATCTGGGGCGGCTCTTCGATACGAAGGATCCGCCGGAGCGCGGCCATGCGGTAGCCGAGTACAAGGCGGCGATGACGGTGCCGGGGCTGCAGCCGGATGCGAAGGCGGCGGCTGAGGTGGGGTTGAAGACGGCGTTCACGGTGCCGAAGACGGTGCACGAGAGCGAGGAGCCGGTGGATCCGACGGGGAAGGCGGAGAAGGATGCGTACCGGCCTGATCCGCCAACACCGGTGAAGCCTCCGGTGAAACCAAATTGAAGCGTCCTCGCAGCGCCGAGGCGGGCGAGCTTGCGACCGTGGCCGAGTTGGAGCAGATGCTGGGGCATGAGTTCACGCGGCCTGAGCTGCTGACGCTGGCGCTGACGCACCGGTCGTTTGTGTATGACGCGGCGGGAACAGAGGGCGCGGAAGATCTGGCCGATCCGGCGAAGGACAATGAGCAGTTGGAGTTTGTGGGCGACGCGGTGCTGGGACTGCTTGCAGCGGAGGGACTTTGCCGGCGATTTCCGAGCTCTCGCGAGGGCGAGCTGACGCGGCTGCGGGCGGCGGTGGTGAGCCGCAAGCATCTGGGCGAGGTGGGGACTCGGCTGCGGCTGGGGCGATGGTTGCGGCTTGGGCATAGGGCGGAGAATAACGATGGGCGCCGCAGCGCCGCGCTTTTTGCCATTGCGATGGAGGGGTTGATTGCGGGGGTGTACCTGGTTGGGGGTTTGGGGGTGGCACGGCAGTTCGTGGAGATGGAGGTGCTGGGCCCAGCGATGGAGGGGATGGAGCGATCGCTGGCTGAGGGGGATGGATTCAATGACGTCGTGGGCGATCACAAGTCCGCGCTGCAGGAGATGCTGCAGGCGGATGGGCTGGGGCGGCCAGAGTATCGGCTGGTGAGCGAGAGCGGGCCGGACCATCGGCGGGTGTTTCGGGTGGAGGTGTGGATTGAAGGCGGCGTGGGGGAGTTGGAGGGCGTCATCTCCGAGGCCGAAGGTCCGAGCAAGAAGCAGGCGCAGCAGGAGGCGGCCCGGCTGGCAGTGGCGAAGCTGGAAGGGGTACTGAAGGCGATGAAGACGGAAGCGGTGCATGGCTAGGACACCCCAGACCGGCAGACTCCAGACCGACGGGCCTGCGGTCGCGTTTGGGTCCGGTGCGCCTTTGCAGCGGCTGGTGAGGGTGCAGCCTCATGCGCATACGGTGGGGGTGCTACCCGCGGTGCAATCTCTGCTGTACGTGCTGGTGTTTGCGCTCTTTCTGATGACCTTTACAGTGCAGCCCATCCGGATTCCTTCCGCCAGCATGGAGCCGACGCTGCTGGTGGGCGACTTCCTACTGCTGGATAAACAGTCCGTGGCGAGCGATGCGTTTGGGCTGATGCCGCCGGCAGGGGTGGAGCGCGGGGACGTGGTGGTCTTTCATGATCCAGTGGACGATCCTTCGGTGCACCTGGTGAAGCGCGTGATCGGGTTGCCGGGGGACCGGCTGCACCTGCGGGACGGCGTCGTTTATCTGAACGGCAAGCCGCTGAAGGAGAGCTACGCGGTGCATCGTCCGGCCGGGCGGGATACCTTTCGCGATGATTTTCCGCTGCTCGAAAGCCGGGACGCCGGGATCAATCCGAAGTGGTGGGTGAGGCTGCGCGGGCTGGTGCGCGGCGGCGAGCTGACGGTGCCGGCTGGGAGCTACTTCGTCATGGGGGACAACCGCAACGACAGCGAGGACAGCCGCTACTGGGGCTTCGTTCCTCGCTCCCACATCGTGGGCCGGCCGGCGCTGGTCTACTTCTCGCTGCGCGAGGCGGACGACGCGGAGCAAGACGAGCGCGCAGCCGCCG
>CAXTRZ010000392.1:2330-2745 GCA_964246715.1 uncultured Acidobacteriaceae bacterium
TGCCGCGGGATGCGATTGTGGGCAAGCCGGTGCTGATCTACTTCAGCCTGAAGCAGCCGGGCCGGAGCGATGAGGAGGGGACGCCGGACGAGCGGTTCCCGGCCCTGGGCGCGGTCCATGTCAGGAAGTTGGGCAAGGGGTCGTGGAGGATCGATCTGGAGAATGGGCAGACTGATGTTGCACGCTGGGATCGGACGTTTCGCGTCGTCCGTTAGTCCGGGAAGGGTTGAGCGGTACACTGAAGTGCAGGCTGAGGCTGGGCCTGAGGAGAGATCGGATGGAGCGAATGAACGCGAGCACGCAGGCGGCGGGTACGGTAGATGCGCGGGTGGATGTCGCGCCGGGAGCCGCGGATGAGGTTGAGAAGGAGACGCTGCCGGAGGCGGTCTCGTGCATTGCGGCGGTGCTGGTGGGC
>CAXTRZ010000393.1:0-2742 GCA_964246715.1 uncultured Acidobacteriaceae bacterium
CGACCTCAATGCCCTGCATGCGCAGGATGTGGGTGACGAAGGCGACGCGGGTGGGGTCTACCTGGTCGGAGGGAATGACGAAGCCAAAGGGGGCATCCTTGGCGCCGGCTTTGAGGGCGTGGAGGCTCTTGGTGTAGAAGTTTTCAAGGATCACTTGCGGGAAGGCGGAGGTGAACTGTAAGGAGCTGAGGACTCCGGTCTCCGCGTAGTTGGTATTGTTGCGCATGGACCAGAGAACTTCTTTGTAGGGCGGGTTGGGGCGGAACCAGGTGCGGGTGGTGAAGTTGCCGAGGCCGCCCGCGCCACCGCCGCCTCCGCCTGAGACGGCAGGGTTGGGCGCCTGCGCGATGGTGCGCTTCATGGTGGTGGCGCCGGCATTGCCGAAGATCTCGTAGAAGCGCATGATGCCGTTGTGGTTGGTGGACATGATGGCGACGTAGCCGGGGGACCAGGCGTCGACATAACCGTGGTTCCAGACGCCGGGCATGCCGTATTTGGTGAGCTGGGCCATGTCCCAGTTGGCGAACATGGGGAGCTCAGCGTAGACGATGGGGTCCCAGAGGGGGTTCTGCGGGGACTGGCCGGAGTAGGCGTAGAGGAAGGGCACAGACTCATGCAGGTCATGCATGATGGGCGGGTGCCAGGCTAAATACCAGCTTAGAAAGTTTTGGTTCGCGAGGCCGGCATAGTTGATGTCGCGGTTGTCGTCATGCTTGGTGTATTTGCCCCAGTAGGGGACGCCGGTCATCTTGTCGTAGTCGGTGAGGTCGACGTTGTGGCGGAAGTACCAGTCGATGGACCGGTCGCGACCGTCGGGGTCGGCGACGGGCATGATGGCGACGATGATGTTTTCGCGGATTTTCTGGATGAGGTCGGAGTCTTCGGTGACGAGGCGGTAGGCGAGCTCCATGAGCATCTCGGGCGGGCCGAGCTCGGCGCTGTGGAGGCCGCCGGAGACGGTGTAGATGGGCTTGGTTTGGACGATGAGGATCTTGGCGTCGGCTTCGGAGAGATCGCGAGGGTCGGCGAGGCGGGCGAGGTTCTTGCGGTTCTGGTCCAGGTGGGCGATGGAGTCCTGCGAGCCGATGAAGACGATGATGGAGTCGCGGCCTTCTTCGGTCTTGCCGATGCGGATGACTTTGACCCGCGGGGAGTGGGCGGCAAGGGAGTCGTAGTAGCGGAGGATGTCGGAGTAGTAGGTGAGCTGCTTGGGCGCGCCGATGTGGTGGCCGAGGACGTCCTTGGGCGAGGGGACGGCAGAGGATGTGGGGAGGTGGTCGACGAGGGGGCTGAGGAACTCCGGCTTGGTGGTCCATTCCTTGACGCGGACGGCGTAGTCGGGGTCCATGGTCTGAGCTTGAGTTTGAACAAGGGACGAGGCGGACAGCGCGACGAGAAGGACGGACAGCAGCAACGCGGGGTGCTTGGCCATGGCGGGTGGGCTCCAATGTGAGAGGGTCTTAGGGTCATAGTAAACGCGAGGCATGGTGAGGGTCTGGTACAAGGGTGCATGGATCTACGCAGCAGAGCCGAGTGGAGCGAAGGCCGCATGAGGCGGAGCTTCGGGCTTGGCATGGGGTGCTGTAACCAGCTTTAGCGGGTTTATGATAATGGGGGTGTGGGTGAAGCTTGCGGGCTCAGGGCAATGGTCAAGAGAGCGAGCGTAAAGCTGCAGCGTGTGGCGGAGGAGGCCACCAAAGGTCAGGGTCGGACGCCGGGGGTGGAGTTCTTTACGGCGTAAGCCAAGGGGGTTACAGTGGGTGCGGCGGCGCCGACCAGCTCGTGGATGGTGGCGTCATTGGAGGAGGTATACCAGACGTTGCCGGAGCCATCGACGGCAATCGCTTGAGGAATGCTGGTCTGCGCGGTCTGGAAGCCGATTTTGCCGGAGATGTACGCGCCGGAGTTAAGTTCGAGGATGGCGTTGTGGGTGATGTCAGTGACCCAGGCGTTGCCGTCGCCGTCCACGGCGACGCCGGTGGGGATGGCGCCAGCGGGAGAGGCATATGGCGAGCCGCCGACGTTGGCGCCGGAGGAGGAGAGCCGGGAGACGGAGGATTCGTTGGTGATGTAGGCATTCAGGCCGGAGTCGAAGGCGATGCCGTAGGGGTAGGCGAGGCTGCCGGTGGCGTAGGGTGATCCGCCGGCAGCGCCATCGCTGGTGTAGACGGAGATGGTGTTGGCGTAGGCGTTCGAGACCCAGACATTTCCGTTGGGGAGGATGGCCAGACCAATGGGCTTGTTGAGCGTGTTGGAGGCGAACGGGGAGCCGGAGACGTTGACGCCGGCGTTGGAGAGCTTGACCAGGGTGGAGGCATTGACGATCCAGACGTTATTGGAGGCGTCGATGGCGATGTCTGAAGGCTGATGGATGACGCCAGATGCGAAGGGACTCCCGGAGGCCGGAGCGCCGGAGGCGGAGAACTTACTAACAGTGTTCGAGCCGACGTTGGGGGTCCAGATGTTGCCCAGAAGGTCGACGGCGATGTTTGCGGGAGCGCTGAGGCCGCCGCCGGTGAAGCCGTCCGGGCCGGAGAGAGGCGCGCCGAGAGGGCTGAGCTCGGTGATGGAGTTGGAGCCGTAGTTCGGCTTCCAGATGTTGCCGGCTGCGTCGACAGCAAGGTTGTTGACGGCCTGTACGGTCTGATCAGTTTTTACGGCGCTGGTGGAGAGACCGCCGCCCGTGAAGGCGAGGGCGACGGTGAAGTCCGTGGGTGGGCCGGCAAGGGTGGGGTTGAAGGG
>CAXTRZ010000394.1:0-1406 GCA_964246715.1 uncultured Acidobacteriaceae bacterium
CCCCTGCCCTCGCCTGCATCGCCCGCAGACAAACCCCGACATGCTCCTCCACCGGCACCCCCAGAAGCTCCGCCCCCGCCGTAATATCCTCCCGCTTCACCGCCCGCGCAAAAGCCTTATCCTTCATCTTCTTCAACACTCCCTTCACCTCCACATCGCCAATTGACTTCGTCGGCTTCACCAGAGCACACGCCACCAGAAATCCCGCCAGCTCATCGCACGCAAACACCGTGCGATCCAGATGCGTCTCCCGCGCCGCGCCCGAGTAGTCCGCATGCGCCAGAATCGCGTGCAAAATCTCCTCCGGCCACCCATGCTCCCGCAAATACTTCACTCCAACAAACGGGTGCTCCTCCAGCGACGGATGCCGCTCATAATCGAAATCGTGCAGCAGCCCCGCACATGCATACGTGTCCACCAGCTCCGCCGCCGTCTCTCCGCTCAGCCCCAACCGCTCCGCCTCCTTGCGCCCATACGCCTCGCAGCAGATTGAAACGGAAAGCCCGTGCTTCCTCAGGCTCTCGCCCTCCGTCCACTCCTCCATCAGTCGCAACGCCGCCTCACGCCTCATCGATCCCTCCAGAACTTCATCCTATCCTTGAACCCAGTGTTTACTCCTGTGGTTCCACTTCGGGTGTCTCCGGTTTTCCTTGGGTCTCGTCGGTCTTTGCCCTTGACTCATCCGATACCCGGTGTCACTCTAGGCTCATCGCATGTCTCCGTTATCGGACACGTGCGCTGCGGACCTTGCTCTGGCCCCCGCCCGCTACACACAATATGGCAACCATGATGGCGTCCGTCGAACAGCGTGAGGTTCTGCGTTGTGACCACTGCAGCCTGGTGCAGTTCCGCACCGCAGCCGCCTGCTGCAGGCGTTGCAAAAAGGCCCTCGAGGTGGAGAAGCCGGTTTCGGCTCCAGCCCCCCTCGCTCTCGTCCCCGCGCTCAAGGACGCAGGCCAGGGTCTACAGGTCGCAACCGCCGTCCGCGATCTGCGACACGTTCGCAACCTCAGCCAGCGTCAGCTCGCCGCGCGCATGAACGTCCCCCGCACCTACATCTCCAAGATCGAGAACGGCAAGGCCATGCCCACGCTCTCCTCGCTCGACCGCCTCGCCAAGGCGCTTGAGGTGGACATCTCCGCCCTGCTGCGTGACGCAAACACCCGCCACTCCAACGAGACTGCCATGCTCATGACGGACCCGTTTCTGGCCGAGATCGCCGCCTACGCCTCCCAGCTCGATCACCTGCAGCGCTCCATCTTCCTCAACCACGTCCGCGAGCTCGCCGCCGGCCGCCGCCGAACGGCTTAGCCCCTCGAACCAACCCTCAAACCTCCAGAGCCGCAGCCCCAAGCTGCGGCTCCTCTCCCATCCTGACCTCGTATCCCTGATCCCTGTCCTCCCGC
>CAXTRZ010000394.1:1416-2736 GCA_964246715.1 uncultured Acidobacteriaceae bacterium
GCTCATGTCCTTGGCCGACAGTGCCCGCTGCACGGCGGCGCTGTACATGAAGTGGCGATGCTGCACGACCTCCCCGCGATGCCACTGGCTCTGCTGCACGTCGAACTCCGAGGCCAGGAGGACGGCGCGCGCGCCGCGGGCCGCCGCCTAACGGCTTCGCCCCTCCAACCAACCCAAAACCCCCCCCCGCCCCCCCCCCACGCGGGGGCTCCTCTCCCATCCTGACCTCTTATCCCTGATCCCTGTCCTCCCGCCTCTCCGGTATGCTAGTCCAAGCATCTTTTCTGAGGCAGTCTTTTGCGCCACTCCATTCCCTCTCGCCTGCACGAGCTCTCGCCCGAAGAGTCCCTCGTCTACAAGGAACTCGACCCCGAACGCATCCCCAAACACGTCGCCATCATCATGGATGGCAACGGTCGCTGGGCCGGCAAGCGTGCGCTTAAGCGCTTCCTCGGCCACCAGCAGGGCGCCGAGTCCGTCCAGTTCGTCGTTGAAACCGCATCCCGCATCGACCTCCCCTGGCTCACCCTCTACGCCTTCTCGCTTGAAAACAACCTCCGCCGCCCCAAAGCCGAGGTCAGCTTCCTCATGAAGCTCCTCAAGAGCTACCTCGTCGGCAACGTCAAGCGCATGAACGACAACAACGTCCGCATGGCCTACATCGGCCGCACCCACGGCCTGCCCCCTGAGATCCAGGAGACCATGCAGTGGGCTCAGGAGGAGACCGGTAAAAATACCGGCACCACCCTCACCCTTGCCCTCAACTACGGCTCCCGGTCGGAGATCACCGATGCCACCCGTAGCCTCGTCGCCTCGCTCATCGCTGAAGCCCACCAACGCGGCTGTTCGCTCGAAGACCTCTTGCAGGTCGACTCGCTCGAATCCCGCATCGACGAGGCCCAGCTCGCACAGCACCTCTACACCGCCCACATGCCGGACCCAGACCTCGTCATCCGCACCTCCGGTGAGCAGCGCATCTCCAACTTCCTCCTCTGGCAGATCGCCTACGCCGAGATCTTCGTCACCGACCGCCTCTGGCCCGACTTCCGCGGCATCCACCTCCTCCAAGCCATCCACAACTACCAGCAGCGCGAGCGTCGCTTCGGAGGCCTCGGCGAAGGCACCGACGAGCACCTCGAAGGCAAGGACGTCACCCTCGAAACCCCAGAATCCATCGCCGCCGAACTAGCCCGCCGCTAACCATCTCTTTCTTCCGACCAACGGGAGGACCAAAGCTCTTCACCTCACCCCAACCGGATAACACGGTACGAAGTACCCGCCCCACGCGCAGTGGGCCCGTCCGGCAGGACAGGTTGTATA
>CAXTRZ010000395.1:0-2734 GCA_964246715.1 uncultured Acidobacteriaceae bacterium
GGTGGTCACGGTGGGGCTGTGGGGCGCGGCGCTGGCGTGGGAGCGGCGCTGGCGATCGATCCTGCGACAGGGCGGATTCTGGCGATGGTGAACCAGAAGCTGGCGCTGTCCAGCGGCGCGGAGCCTTGCTCGACCATCAAGCTGACGGTGGCGCTGGCGGCGCTTGAGGAGGGATTGATCAAGCGGGATACGCTGGTGAATCTTGGGGGCGGGTACAAGATGGACCTGACGTATGCGCTGGCCAAGAGCGTCAATCCATACTTCGAGACGCTGGGACGGGCGCTAGGATTCGAGCGGGTGAAGCACTATGCCAATCAGTTCGGGTTGGGCGAGCTGGCCGGGTACAACATCAAGGGGGAGCAACTGGGCGTGTATCCGGACCAGGAGCTTCCGGCGGCGCTGGGCGGCGTGGGGCGGATGTGCAGCTTTGGCGAGAGCGTGAGCATGACTCCGCTGCAGCTGGGGGCGATTGTGAGCGCGATTGCCAACGGCGGAACGCTGTACTACCTGCAGCATCCCACGACGACGAACGAGGTGACGGCGTTCCAGCCCCGGGTGAAGCGGACGCTGGATATCGGGCCGCTGATTCCGGAGATGATTCCGGGGATGCAGGGAGCGGTTTCGGCTCCTTACGGAACGGCGCGGCGGCTGCAGGCGAGCTTCACGGAGTTTCCTGTGATGGGCAAGACGGGAACGTGCTCGAACAATGGGACTCGGTTTGGATGGTTTGGATCGTATGCAAACACGCCGAACGGACGGATTGTGACGGTGATCTTCCTGGAGGGTGGGCGGCCGACCTTTGGGCCGAAGGCGGCGGAGCTGACCGGGGTGTTCTATCGGGCGCTGTACGACAAGAACTATTTCGTGCCGAAGGTGCAATCGGTGTCCGCGGCCGAGGGCGTGGTGGGGAACCAGTAGCTCAGTCGCGGCGACGCCAGGGTGGGTAGGCGGCGAGGCAGACGGCGGCGAGGATCAGAAGGAGTGCTAGGAGTTTCATTTTGTGTGGGGGACTCTCCTTGTTCTGGGGAGTGCAGGGAGCTACGTGGAGGAGACGGGTGACATCTCTCCGCGAGCGGCCGCGAGCATGAGTCCGGGTTCGATGAACAGATCAACGAAAAAGTGCCCGACGATGCAGGGAGCGACACTGCGGCCCGCGATGAGGTATACGGCGGCAAGTGCCGCGCCAAGAAGAGATGTGGCGATGATCGCACCGATGCCGGCGCGAAGGTGGCCGCCCACGAGGGCCCAGATGCCGTGAACGATGCCAAATCCAAGGCCGGAGGCGAGGACCTGAAGGATCGCGCCGAAGCCGTGGGACTGGAGAAGATTCATCAGAAGCGGGCGGAAGGCGACCTCTTCCAGGATGCCGGCGAAGACGGCAAGCGCAATCGAGAGAAGTTTGAGCCAGGAGGGACGTATAAGGTTTGCGCGCACGGAGGGAAGCCTGTAGGCGCTTGCCGCGATGAATAGGGCAGCGACGAGCAGGGCGGCAGGATAGCCGTACACCGAGGGCGTGTGGCGGCCGGGAAGAAAGCCGAGCCAGGTCAGATAGGCACGGGGAGCAGGAAAGGCCAGTCTCAGGACAAAGAACCCCTCAAACAGGATGACGCCGCTGAGAATCAGCGCTACCTTGCTCACCGGAGAGACGACTTTCATGATGGGCCTTCTGTTCGGCTGGTCATGCCAACGTTTGATCGATCATGGCGACGACGGCGCTGTTGAGGGCGATCGTGCCGTGGTCGTGAACGAACTGCTGTGCAGCGATCTCCACTGGGTTGTTTGAGGCTCGGACTTCAAGGTGCACTTGTCCCTTGGACGACCGATTCTGAAGCGGGCGAAAGAGGTCGGAGGCGAGTATGCCCCGCCTCACGCGGTCGCGGGCCAAGGCCAGGTTTTCAGGGAAGCGTGCAAGGTCCCAGAGCACACGAAAGATTTCAATGGGGCGGCAGCCGGGCGCCAACGAGCCATCCGTTTGCGTCGCGTAGATGGATGGAACGGCCCAGATGTTGCTCTGAACCCCACGACTCCAGTTCATACGGGCCATGGCGAGGAAGGCATCACGCAGGTTGTGGAGTTCAGCACGCGTGACCCGGCTGGCGTCGCGAGCTTTGATGGTTTCGATGTAGGAATTCCACGCTTCGGCAACACCCAGCTCGGGGATGAGCTTTTGCGGGTCTGAGACGGCGGCAAACTCTGCGTGCGCGATCCGGGTTCGGAGGGAAGCAGGGAACGCGGACGGAATCTGCTCCGCGAAGACTTCCGCGAGAAAGTCAACCAGACGGCGAGCGTCAGCAAGGGTGTGAATGTTGGCAGCGAGGCGATTCAGTTGCTGCGCCTGCTCGCGGTAATCAAGAGGGAGTGAAGTTTCGCTTCGAGGGCCGAGCGAGCAGGAGGTCAACCAGGCCGCAGGGGTGAGAGCTGCCAGAGACAATAAGAATCGCCGTTGCATGACAGGCTCGCTCCTTCTACCGCTCTTTGTGCCGCTTGCATGGGTAGAGTACACCGGGTTCGAGGTGGCGCTATCCCTTGCCTGGGCAAAGCTGGCGCGAGTCGCATCCGAGTTCCGATGGTCACTGCAAGGCATTTGGGGTGATCTCGCGGACGTAGATCTGGTGGGTGATGCGAAGAGGGGTGTCGGCCTGGTGGAGGGCGACGACGCGGTCGCGGATGAGGCGGTCTGAGGCGGTGGTGCGCTCGCGGGAGCGAAGGTAGTCGATCCAGGACTCCATGAGGA
>CAXTRZ010000396.1:0-2733 GCA_964246715.1 uncultured Acidobacteriaceae bacterium
ATGTGGGACTGCGCACGCTCGTAAAAGGCCATGACGAGTGCGTCCTTGGAGTCGAAGTAGTAGTAGGCGGCTCCGGTGGCGACGCCGGCGTGGGTGGCGATCTCGCGCATGGTGGCCTGGGCGAAGCCGTGCTGCTGGAAGACGGCGAGCGCAGCCTCAAGGATGCGGCTGCGCGTCTCCTCCGATTTCTTGAGCTTGTCTGGCATTCTTGGCGCAGGCATCAGGGCAGTGGTCTTGATCTGTTTCAAGGGCGAGCCTCAGGTTGGTAGATGTGCTGGGATGACGGGGGCGGAGTCATGCCGGTGGAGGCGCGATTACGCATTTTGGCGAAGACCAGGATGTTGAAGAAGTGCATGCCGCCGAGGATCAGGAGGACCACTCCTATCTTGACACTTTCAAGCTCAATGATCTGGCGGAGGGTGGACATGGGGCTGGTGGTGGTGAGGGCGAGGGCGATATAGCCGACGTTGATGAGGTAGAAGCCAACGACGAGGAGGTGGTTGACGCTATCCGCGAGTTGCTCATTGCCGCGGAAGGCGTCGACGAGGAAGACGCGGCCGTTGGCGTGGAGAGTGCGAGCGACCCAGACGGTGAGGGCGATGGTGATGGCGAGATAGGAGAAGTAGCAGGCTGCGACGTTCATGGTGTGTACCTCGGAGTTGTTATTTTGAACACGTTCAACTGTAAGATACACGGAGTTTCCATTTGGTTGCAGAAAATCTGAACACGTTCAAGAGAATAGTTCCTGATATGCTTTGGCGAAGGAAAGCCGAATATGTTGATCATGATTGTGGTGCTTCAGGTGGTCTTGCTGCTTGCTATGGTGGTGCTGCTGATGCGGCGGACGGCGGCTGCGCCGGAGGTGGATGCGCGGCAGGCAGGAATTCCGGATCAACTAGTGGCGTTGGGGGCGCGGGTAGAGGGATTGGACGGAGCGCTGCGGGGTGGGTTGGCTGAGGCGCGGAGCGCGTCCGGGTTGGAGGCGGCGATCAATCGGGAGTCCAGCGCAAAGGCGTTTGCGGAGCTGCGGGGCGAGGTGACGGGCACGATAGCAACGCTGGGGCAGACGGTGAAGACGGAACTGGCGGAGTTTCGGGCGGATAACCTGCAGGCCGCGGGCAAGCTGCAGGCGGATGTTCATGCGCAGCACGAGGCGATTGCGCAGAGGTTGAGTGCGGCGGCGAATGACGCTCGCTTGCAGCATGATGCGGCCCGGGAGGCTCTGCACCGGCGATTGACGGAGCTGGGGGAGAGCTATGCAGCGCAGCAGGAGAGGCTGCGAGGGACGGTTGGGGAGTCGCTGGACCGGCTGAGCTCCGCAAATGAGAAGAAGCTGGAGGAGATGAGGGTGACGGTGGACGAGAAGCTGCACGCGACGCTGCATACGCGGCTGACGGAGAGCTTTGGCCAGGTGACGGACCAGTTGAACAAGGTGCATACCGGGCTGGGGGAGATGTCGAAGCTGAGCGAAGGCGTGGATGGGCTTTCGCGCATCTTTACGAATGTGAAGTCGCGGGGAGGGTTTGCGGAGGTGCAGCTGGGGATGCTGCTGAAGCAGATGCTGGCTCCGGGGCAGTACATTGAGAATGCGGTGGTGAAACCAGGAAGTCTGGAGCGGGTGGAGTACGCGGTCCGGTTTCCGGGGCATGCGGGTGAGCGGCTGATGCCGATTGACGCGAAGTTTCCGCGCGAGGCATGGGAGCGGCTGGAGAGCGCGTATGAGTCCAATGTCCCGGAGGCGATTGCGAAGGCGGGGACGGCTTTTGAGGCGGCGATCCGTACGGAAGCGGACCGGATCTGCGGGAAGTACATCAATCAGCCTGTGACGACGCCGTATGCGGTGATGTTTCTGCCGACGGAGGGGCTTTACGCCGAGGTGATCCGGCGGGATGCGCTGCAGTCGGAGATTCAGAGCAAGTGCCACGTGACGATTGCCGGGCCGACCACGTTGAGCGCGATTTTGACGAGCTTTCAGATGGGCTTCCACATGCTGGCGCTGCAGGAGAAGGGGGATGAGGTGTGGAAGGTGCTGGAACGCACGAAGACAGAGTTCAAGACGTTCGAGACGCTAATGGGTTCTATGGAGAAGCAGGTGGGAACGGTGCAATCGACGATTGAGAAGCTGGGGGTAAGGACGCGGGCGATCAACCGGACGCTACGCGAGGTGAGCGATGTGGATGCGAGCCAGCCGTGTTTGTTGGAGGAGATGGCGAAGGTGGTGCCGATGATGGCGGCGGGCGGCGAGGAGTAGGGGTTATTTGCGGAGACCGGCCTTTTCGGCTGCTGCGTCGAGGGCGGCCTGGGTGTGGAAGAACTGGTGATGGGGATTGGATTTGGGGAAGTAGTGGAGGACGATCTCGCGGTCATCGACGGAGTCTTCCTTGCCGTCCTTGATGGGGTAGCCGAGGTTCTGGACGAGGGCGAGGGAGCCTTCGGCGCCGCTCTCGTTGCCGGAGTCTCCGACGATAGCGAAGGCGGTGCGGCCGGTGCGGCAGCTATAGACGGTGACGAAGTCTCCGAGTTCGACGCCGTTCTGCCTAGCGACACGGCCTTGGACGACGTAGTTGACGCGGCCGGCGTCGACGTAACGGCGGGGGTCTTCCATGCGTGGGTTGGATTTGTCGGCGAAGTCGGTTTGGGAGACGTAGTAGCCGGGGTAAGGGTCGTGCGGACCTTGGACGGGGGGTGGACCGCCCTCGTATTCGGTCATATAACCGACGATCTGGCCGGGAT
>CAXTRZ010000397.1:0-2730 GCA_964246715.1 uncultured Acidobacteriaceae bacterium
TGCCGATGGCGAGCGAGAGCTGGGTGTCGTCGACGATCACTTCGAGCTGCTTTTCAGCGAGGTCGGTGATGGAAACGCGCGAGACCTTGGCGGGCTGGAGCGCCTTCTCGGCGAAGGTGGTGATTTCTTCGGAAAACTCGATAATGTCGATCTTCTCGCCGCGCAGCTCGCGGATGATGGACTGGACGCGCATGCCCTTCATGCCGACGCAGGCGCCGACGGGATCGACGTCTTTGTCGCGGGACATGACGGCGATCTTGGTGCGCTCGCCGGCCTCGCGGGCGATGGCGCGGATCGAGACGGTGCCGTCGTAGATCTCCGGGACTTCGGACTGGAAGAGGTTCTGGACGAGGGCGGGAGCGGCGCGGGAGACGATGACCTGCGGCCCCTTGGCGGCGCGGTCTACGCGCAAGAGGACGACGCGGACGCGCTCGCCGACGGCGAAGGACTCGAGGCGTGACTGCTCGCGCTTGGGCATGCGGGCTTCGGCCTTGCCGAGGTCGAAGATGACGTCCATGGGTTCAAGCCGTTTGACGATGGCGTTGATGACCTCGCCGGCGCGGTGGTTGTACTCGTTGAAGACGGTATCGCGCTCGGCCTCGCGGACCTTCTGGAAGATGACCTGCTTGGCCATCTGGGCGGCTATGCGGCCGAGGGGGCTGGTGTCCTTGTAGAAGCGGAGCTCGCCGCCGACTTCGACGTCGGGCGCAAGGGCGAGGGCGGCCTCATGGGTCATCTGGTTGATGAAGTCTTCGACCTGCTCGGGGCCTTCGACGACGGTCTTGAAGACATAGGCGCGGATCTCGCCGGTCTCCTTATCCATCTCCGCGCGCATGTTTTCCTGGGTCTTGTAGTACTTGCGCGTGGCGAGGGCGATGGCGTCCTCAATGGCGCCAACGACGACGATAGGGTCGATCCCCTTCTCACGGCTCAACGATTCAATTGACTGGTAGAGAACACTTGCCATTGCTCACTCGTCCTTTTTTCAAACTTCTTTTCAAACTGCGGGGTTTGCTCCATGCGGGTTACTGACTGCCTGGGACTCGCCGCACGGTGTGCGGGTTGTGCTGGTGGAGATTACGGAATTAGAACTCGGGGATCAGGTTGGCCTTTTCGACGTTGTCGAAGGGGACCTCAAGGATCTGGCCGGCGAGGGCGGCTGAGGCTATCTTCTTGGCCTTGCCCTTGGGTTTGACGGCAGAGGGGTCGAGTTTAAGGGTCAGGGAGGCGGCGTCGAAGTCCGTGAGGCGGCCTTGGAAGTGGCGATTGCCCGCAATGGCGGTGAAGGTCTGGAGCTTGACGAGGCTGCCGGTGAAGCGGGCAAACTCGGTGGGCTTGGAGATCTTGCGCTCAAGGCCGGGGGAGGAGACCTCCAGGGTGTAGTCGGCGCCGGGGATGAGATCTTCGATGTCGAGGACGGTGCCGAAGTCGCGGGCGAAGTGCTCGCAATCCTCGTGGGTGACGCCGGAGAGGGCCTCGGCCGGGACGCCGGAAGGAAGGACGCGAACGGGTTCGGTTGGGTCTGGCTGTAGTAAGTGCAGGGAGTCGCCGGCTTCGGCGGCCTTTGCAAGTTCGATGAGCCTGGCGCGGGCGTCTGCGTCCTTTTCGATGAAGACGCGAAGGGTCCTGAACTTGGCGCCTCCAGAGAATTCGAGGTCAACCAGTTCCAGGTGGTGGGATGCGGCGACGCGCTCAGCCGTGGACCGGATTGTGTCGAGTTGCAGTGCCATTTCAGGGCCGTTTTTGAATGTGCTTCAGAGCAAATAAAAAGTGGGCTCTCGCCCACTCATCGTTTCCGCCGATTTCCCCGGTGCGCTCACGGGGCTTGCCTTGCCAACGGAACAACTTCGTCTGCAATCCTGACTATACTCTGGGGCTCAGAGGGAATCAAGCTGGGGCAGACGGAGGCTCAACGCCGATCTTCACCGATTGAACCGATCAGGTGGATGTGGGGATTTGGAGAGAGTTCGAGGGTTGGGTGGCCCCCGGGGTATTTTGCGCAAAGTGTTCAAAGAAAACGAGTTAGCCTTAAACCTCTGCTCCTGGAGTTAGCAGGGGTGTGGCGCGGATCTTAGGCTGGCAGGGGTTGGTATTGGGCGTCGGTGACGTGCTCCAGCCATTCAACGACTTTGCCATCGAGCTTTTCCTGGATGGCGATGTGGGTCATGGCGGCGGTGGGGGCGGCGCCGTGCCAGTGCTTCTCGCCGGGGGCGAACCAGACGATGTCGCCGGGGCGGATCTCTGCGATGGGGCCGCCCTCGCATTGGGCGCGGCCGCAGCCGGCGGTGACGATGAGGGTCTGGCCGAGGGGATGGGTGTGCCAGGCGGTGCGGGCTCCGGGCTCAAAGGTGACAGCGGCACCCTGGACAAAGGCGGGGTCGGGGGCGGTGAAGAGAGGGTCGATGCGGACGACGCCGGTAAACCAGTCGGATGGACCTTTGGTTGAGGGTTGCGAGCCGCTGCGTTTGATCTCCATCTTCCAAGGATACGCCAGGGACGTCAGGCGAGCTTGTGTGCGATCTGATCTTCGAGGATATCGGCGACGGTCAGGGGAACGATGATCCGGCCCGATTTGCGGACCGCTTCATGAGATTGCTGGGGTATAGAGGAGCAACCAGTTCAGACCCGCATGGGGGATGCTCTTTTGCACTGAGGATTGCTCTGCACGGGGATGAAGAGATGGAGAAAAGATGGGCTGGGCGCGAGTGAGGGCAGAGCGTTGGCTTGCGA
>CAXTRZ010000398.1:0-353 GCA_964246715.1 uncultured Acidobacteriaceae bacterium
CCTTCCACCGACGCCCCACCCCGTTAATGTGGCTCCTGTAATCGCAATCGTCGAAGCTGTCCCCCGGCTGTTATTCTTCCGTAAAGTGGAAATAGCTGCCTTGGCCCTGCCTTGTCCTTGTCCTCACCGCTTGTCCTACCCAGCCGTTCACCCTTCAGGTAACTTCCCGCACGAGCACCAAAGTAGGGTATTAACCTGCCCTCCTATAAGCGTTGATACAAGCCTAAGTTCTTTCCTTTCAAATTTTTATGCCCGATCATATGGGGGTATATGCCCTCACTCCGAACAGAAAAGGCCCGCTCTCCTTCAGGAGAGCGGGCCTTTTACGCCAATCCAACGTTACGCGGCCTTCT
>CAXTRZ010000398.1:363-2165 GCA_964246715.1 uncultured Acidobacteriaceae bacterium
TCGCCAGCACGGCAGCCTTCACCCGTGCATTCAGCCGGCTCTTATAACGGCTCGCGGTGTTCTTGTGCAGCACGCCCTTCTGCACGCTCTTGTCCAGCAGGGAAGCGGTTGAGCTATACACCTTCATCAGGTCGCCCGCATCGCCCTTTGCAATCGCCTCACGCAGCGTCCGCAGGGTGCCACGCAGCTTGCTCTTGTTTGAGCGATTCTGCGCCGTCTTCACAATGGTCTGACGCGCGCGCTTCAACGATGAAACATGATTTGCCATAAACTCTCTTCGATATAGGCCCGGCCGCAGCGGGGCAGAATGGAGTGCAGGCTCAACGCAAAGTCCAGTCCGGATCCAGACCCATCAGGGTCACACCGCGCCGCACTCCCTGCAAGTCCCTAGTCTAACGGCACAGATGCCATTCGTCAACGCCCGTCGCACCCTTGCCGCATACCCCACCAGATCCGGCCCTTGTTTTCCTCCATTACCCTAAAGTCGCAGCCAAAATTCAAACTTCGCCCCTTGACGCTTACCCCGCAAAGTTCTACTCTCCACTCATTATCGGCACCCGATTGGTTCACCAGCCATCCCGGTCGCAGCCACCCGCACCCCGCCGGGGTCGGTCCAGACGACGTCCCTCCGCCACCCGGCAAACCTCCATGCAACATGTGTGTTCGAGCCTCCAGAGGCCTTACGGCCTCTCGGCAGTCCCGTCGCCCCAGCTTCCAACCCGTTCCACCCTGACGGAGGTCAGACAAAGAATTGATCAAAAAAGCGTTTGAAATTACTCCCGGAATTGAACCGCTCTACGGCTCCCGCGACGAAAACCTCCGCCTCCTGGAAGACAAGCTCCACGTCCTCATCGACCTCCGTTCCGAAGCCATCCACATCTCCGGAGAAGACGCTCAAGTCTCCCGCGCAGCCCAGGTCTTCGCTGACTTCGACTCCCTCCGCCGCTCCGGCGTCACCCTCCAGAACGGCGAACTCCACGCCCTGCTCAAGCTCGTCGTCGCCTCGCCGGACTGCACCCTCAAGCAGCTCGTCGACTCCGGCAAGCAGCGCTCCGCCGGCGTCAAGCGCATGGTCCAGCCCCGGTCACCAAATCAAAGGAAGTATGTAGAGGCAATTGAAGGCTCCGACATGACCTTCGGCCTCGGCCCCGCCGGCACCGGCAAGACCTACCTCGCCGTCGCCATGGCCGTCTCCGCCCTCATGGCCAAAAAGGTCTCCCGCATCATCCTCGTCCGCCCCGCTGTCGAAGCTGGCGAACGCCTCGGCTTCCTCCCCGGCTCCCTCCAGGAGAAGGTCGACCCCTACCTCCGCCCCCTCTACAACGCTCTTTACGACCTCCTCGACCAGGAAAAAGTCGACAAGCTCCTCGAGCGCAACGTCATTGAGGTCGCACCCCTCGCCTTCATGCGTGGCCGCACCCTGTCGGACGCCTTCATCATCATGGACGAGGCCCAGAACACCACCACCGAGCAGATGAAGATGTTCGTCACCCGCCTTGGCAACAACTCCAAGGCCGTCATCACCGGTGACCTCACCCAGACCGATCTGCCTAATCCCCGAAAGTCCGGCCTCCTCGAAGCCCTCAACGTCCTCAACGGCGTGGAAGGCATCAGCTTCATCCACTTTGAGGATGTCGATGTCGTCCGCCACCACCTCGTTCAGCGCATCGTTCGCGCCTACGACACCTACACCCGCGCCCAACTCCCCCTGCCCATTGGCGATACCACCCTCCCCGAGCACGCCGCAACCGGCGCCATGACCCTCAAACCCATTCCCAAACCCCAGTAGCATCAGGAAACAC
>CAXTRZ010000398.1:2175-2722 GCA_964246715.1 uncultured Acidobacteriaceae bacterium
CCAGACCTGCCATCGTGCTACGCTTGGGTGGAGTGAGGCCAAACGTATGTCTACCTTTGATCTCTCCTCCGACGTCCTCCAGAAACTCCAGATCGTCCAGGAACAGCTTGGCGCAAAGGATCTAAATAGCGCGCTGGACATGAGCCTTGACTACGCTCACTTCGTCTTGCAAACGCTGAAGAACCCTGAGACGAAGTTGCTCGTTGAGCGGGACGGCAAGCTCCGCCAAATCAAGGGACTCTCCTGATGCGTTCCGAGCCGAATCTCTTTCGGCAGGTTGAAGACTCCCCCTACAACCCCGACCGCCTCCGCGAGATCATCGGCACGCTTCTGATATTCGGCGAGGATGGCTTGCAACAAATCCAGGCGCTGTTCGCGGGTGGTTTGCGACCAACCGGAGAACGCCCGGCGGGCGGCATTGACTGCCACGTCGACATCGGCCGCCGAGCCCAGCGAGATCTTCCCGGAAACCTGTTCGGTCGCAGGATTTTCCACGTCGAAAGGATTCGGCCGCACCGGGTCGACCCACTGTCCGTCGATGTAAAAC
>CAXTRZ010000399.1:0-2712 GCA_964246715.1 uncultured Acidobacteriaceae bacterium
CAGATCATCCAGCCCCAGTGAGATGCGGAACCCGTACTCCAAACAGCGATCCCGCCCCTAACGCCGCCGCAAACCCCGCCACACCACCCGCAAGCCAACTGACTCCCTGTCCTGCATCGCGTCGCGTCCTCAGCCAGCACGCCGATGCCAGCAGGCCCAGGCAAACTGCGGTATTTGGCTTCATCGTCGCGTAATGCGGAAAGACGGATGTCAGCAGCGGAAGATGAAAGATCCACCCCACCAGGTCCAGCGCCGCCATGGTCCCAACTAGGCCCGGAAGAATCACCACAAATCTTGAAACCGCCGCCGTGCCCTCGTCCGGTCTCGCGCGCACCCGGCCCAGATCAGCCGGCACAGCCATCACGGGCCCAGTCACGATCCCCAAGCTGAACATTTCCTCACGTACGCGAAGCGCTGGAGGCATACCTCATCTTCATCGGCAAAACCCCGAAGCCGAGTAACACCCAGCGCATTTTCTAACCCGTCAGATGCAGCCAGATGGCTCTTCGTCAACACGCTTTCCTATAGCCCCGCATACCAGTCGTACCCCAGTTTGGTCCAGTAGTCGTCCGGCTTTTGATCCGTGTACGCAATCAGGGAAATCCGCTTGATCTGCTTATACCCATATTTGCTCGGCATATGCAGCCGGATCGGAGCACCATGGTCCTGCGTCAGCGGCTTGCCGTGCATCTCCGTCGCCAGCAGCACCTGCGGATGCTCGCACACCGTCCGGTCGAACCCGCAGTAGTAGTTTCCGTCCGGAGTCTCCATGTACACATACTTCGGCAGCTCGCCCTTTGCGTTCCGCGCCGGCGGATACCTCTTCATCAGATCCGCTAGCCGAAACCCGCCCCAATGCACAATCTGGCTCCAACCTTCAATGCACTTGAACTGCGTCACCAGCTCGTGATGCTCGAACTTCTTCAGATCGTCCATCGTTAGCAGCAGCCCCGCCGTCCCCGGATCCAGCGTCGAGTCGCTCAGCCCCGCCTCATCCTGCCCGCGCAGCGGCTGATCCCCCTGCGCCGCCGCAGCCTCCGCAAACGCCTTCGCAAACGCCGGATCGATCTTCGGACTATCCTCCGCCTTCTCCGTCGGCGCGTCCGTGTACTTGTACGCCCACGTCGTCACATCCGGCACATACTGCGAGTACTTCTTCGCCTGATCCACCCCCACCAGTTGCAGCCGCCAGCTATCCAGGTGCATCTCCTTCTCGAGCCCGTAGTTCCCATTGACCCGCAGCTCAGTCGCCTTACTCAGCGCGTAGGTCGGCGCACTCCCGCGCTCGTCGAAGACCGTCCGCGACACATCCGCATCGAAAGCCAGCGACTTGCGCAACGGCTTCGCCAGCAGCTCATCCACCTTTGCATGTTCCAGGTAATGATAAAACCCATACGCTCCCGCCGCGCCAACCGCTCCCACCAGGAAGCTCCGCCGCGTCCGCTTCGCGGACTCCTTCTTCACCTGCACATCTGGATCTATGACTGTGCTCAAAACGTCCTCCTCTCCGCCTCAATCGATGGCAGTCCCGCCTCCCTCAACTCGTACCCGCTCACCATCGACCGGAAGTTGTTCCATCCCGCCATCGCCACCTGCACCACGTGCAGCACAAAAAATGCGCTGAATCCGATCGTCAGCCAGAAGTGCTCCCATCGCGCCATCTCATATCCGCCCAGCAGCGTCGTCACCCAGTGCACCTGCGTCGGCTTGTAGATCGAAAGCCCCGTCACCAGCGAGCCCAGCCCCATCAAGACAATCGCCGTATACGCAATCCGCTGCGCCCCGTTGTACTTCGTCTGCGCCGGCATCCCCTTGCGCAGGTGCAGGTCCACCAGCGTCACCTGGATCGCCTCCCGGACAGATGACCGGTTCGGCGCCATGAACTTCCACTCCTTCGACCACCACAGATACACCCCATACAAAATGCCGTTGATCGCAAACAGCCACATGAAGAAGAAGTGGTAGCCCAGCGCCTTGGTCACGTGATACCGCATATCCCAGAACCTGTTCGTGTAAAACCAGTCCGGAAACATCCGGAACAGTGTCCAGTGGCCGATCCCCACCCGGTAAACCTGGTGCGCCCACTCTCCCGGCGGAATGGAGTCGTTCCAGTAGATCAGCAGCCCGCTCCAGATCATCGTGAACAGTACCGGAAAGTTGATCCAGTGCATCCACCGGATCGCCAGCGGATGCTTCTTCTCAAGCCTCAGCCGCTCCGCTTCGATCGGCTCATGCCCCACCGGCTCCGGTTCAGCCTCAGCAACCATCGCCTCCACAGGCGCAGGCTCGTCGACCTCCTCCACCTTCGGCGTCTCCGCCAGCGGCAGCGTGTCGACGACGGAGTGATGCACGGCAGCCTCCGCCTCCCGATCCGCCTCCATATCCGTCTCGTCCAGCGGCCCCGTAACCTTTTCGCTCATCGCAGCGCTCCACTCGTTCCCTCATCCTTGCGCGAGCCCGCGGTCGCCCTCAAACCCTGGGGAAACCAACACCCACACTACAAGAAGAACGCGGCTATCTTACCTCCGGATGAGCCCCAAATCCATAACTTTCAACTCAACTCCTATCGCAGCGCCACTCGCACCAGCGCCCCGTCCTCATCGACAAACTCCACCCGCCGGTTCGTCATCGTCACCCCCACAAACGGCTCCCGCTTGCCCCTGGAGCCCGGTATCACCGTCGCTCCCGCCACATGATCCCCATCCGCCAGAC
>CAXTRZ010000400.1:0-2709 GCA_964246715.1 uncultured Acidobacteriaceae bacterium
GTGCTGATCGTGGTGAAGAGTGGGACGCTAAGATTTCTGACGCGGCGGCTGGCGGCGGTGGGACAGATGGCACTGAGCAACTATCTGCTGACGAGCACAAGCTGCAAACTGCTGTTCTGCTGGACTCCGCTGCACTGGTATGGGCACTTGGAGTACTACAAGCTTTACTGGGTGATGGCGGGAGTGTGGGCCGTGAACCTGACGTGGAGCCTGATCTGGCTGCGGTACTTTCAGTTTGGGCCGATGGAATGGGTTTGGCGGTCGCTGACGTACTGGAAGAAGCAGCCAATGCGAGTGAGGGCGTTGGCGGCGTAGAGTTTGCGAGCTAAGCCACTTCTCTGGCTGCTTCTTTGTAGAGCTTCTCCGGCTCGCGGAGTGAGGAGCGCTGCTTTGCGATGGAGTACCCGGCAAGTTGAAGGTAGCGGGTGCGGAAGGTTTCAGCATCGAGAGGGCGGTCGTAGAGGAAGCCCTGGCCAAAGTGGCAGCCCATCTGCTTGAGGAGTTCGGCCTGCTCAGGGTGCTCGACGCCCTCGGCTACGACCTTCAGGTCGATCAGGCGGCTGAGGCCGACGATGCCTTCGACGATGTTGCGTGCCTTCGGCTCATCGAGGATCTTCTCCATGAAGGAGCGATCGATCTTGAGGGTGTCGAAGGGAAGCTCGTAGAGCTGCTTGAAGGAGCTATAGCCGGAGCCGAAGTCATCCATGTGGAGGCCGACGCCGATGGAGCGGAGCTCCTGCATGAGGCCCACGCGAGCTTCGACATCGTCATCGAGAACGCTTTCAGTTAGCTCGAGGCAGAGGGCGGAGGCGGGGAGATGGTGGCTGCGGATGAGGCGTTCGACACCCTCCTTCAAGCCGCGCCTGGGCAGGTGCTGAGCGGAAAAGTTGACGCTCATCTTGAGATCTTGCACGCTGAAGTTCTGTGCGCTGGGCAGCTTGCGCCACTCGGCGAGTTGGGCGCAGGCTTGTTCGAGAACCCATAGGTCAATGGAGGAGATGATGCCGATCTCCTCGGCGACGCCAATGAAGTCGGCCGGCATGAGGAGGCCTCGGCGGGGATGCTGCCAGCGGACAAGGGCCTCGCAGCCGACGAGGGCACCGGTGTGCAAATTGATCTGGGGCTGGTATTCGACGCGAAGCTGGTGGAAGGCTACGGCTTGGCGGAGGTCTTGTTCAAGCTCTATTCGGGCAAGGGTCTGCTCCTGCATGGTGGGATCGAAGACGGCGGAGAGGTTGCGACCGGCAATCTTGGCGCGGACCATGGCGAGGTCGGACTTTTGCAGGAAGGATTCAGGGTCGCGGCGCTCCGGCGTAGCCATGGCGATGCCGATGCTGATGCCGGCGGTAAGCTGCTCTCCTGCACAGTCCATGGGCGTGGCAAGGGTAGCGTGGATGCGTTGCGCGATGACCCGGGCTTGATCGCTATGCTGAACGCAGTCAAGGATGACGACGAACTCGTCCTCCGCGATGCGGGCGACCATGGACTGAGCGTTGTTGCGCGTCTGAGCGACGACCTCGGAGAGCCGGTGGCCGATGCTCTTGAGCATGGCGTCGCCGACGGCGTGGCCAAAGCGGTCGTTAATGCGTTTGAAGCGATCCACGTCCAGCGAGAGCACGGCAAAGTTCCAGCGCTGCTCCACCTCACTGCGAATGATGAGCTGCGTGAGTCGCTCATGCAGGTGATAGCGGTTGGGGAGCCCGGTGAGATCGTCGCAGCTCTTCTGGGAGGTGACATCCATCAGCGAGCCGGCCATGCGGACGGGGCGGCCGTTGCGGCTGCGCTGCACCAGACCGCGGACGATGACCCAGCGGTAGAATCCATCGACGTGGCGGAGACGGTGCTCACTGCGAAAGCGGGGTGTTTGACCGTCGAGATGCTGCTGGAGTTCGGCCTGGACTTGAGGCTGGTCTTCAGGGTGGATGCGGAGCAGCCAATGCGAGGGGCCAGCGGAGAGTTCGCGCTCCGGCAGACCGACGATATGCTGCCACCGGTGCGAGTAGAAGACCTTGTTCCTGCGGATGTCCCAGTCCCAGACCCCGTCCAATGTGGCGCGAGCAATGAGAGCGTAACGATTGCGGACGGAGGTCTCCTTCTTCAGGCGCTCGAGACTGGCCTGATGGCGCTCGGCCGCCTCACGGGCCAAGTCCGCAAGAGAACTGAGGAAGGTTTGCTGCTCCAGCGTGAGAGGTCCGCGGGGCTTAGTATCGACGATGCAAAGAGAGCCGACGTTCTGGCCCTGCGAGGTGACGATGGGGGCGGCGGCATAAAAGCGGAAACCTAGCTCACCGATCACTGCAGGATGCTTTGCAAAGCGAGGATCCTCCCTCGCGTCCTCGACAACGGTGACGCCATCCTGCAGGATGGTGTAGGCGCAAAAGGCAAGATTGCGTGGGGTTTCGACGATCGACGCGCCGTAGGACGACTTGATCCACTGCCGATGCTCGTCCACGAATGAGATGAAGGATATGGGAGTGCCGAAGAAGGCGGCGGCGAGGCGGGTGAGGCGATCGAAGGCAGGGTCGGGGGCGGTGCCTAGTATGGAGAGACGATAGAGCGCCTCAAGACGTTCAGCCTCGTTGGAGGGCTGGGGCGGGATGGACGGGCTATACGCCGCCCTGCGCCAGGATCGCCAGGCCAGGGGCTCGACCCTGTTCGTGCTGCACGACGGGCCGCCCTATGCCAATGGCGCGATCCATATCGGCCATT
>CAXTRZ010000401.1:0-763 GCA_964246715.1 uncultured Acidobacteriaceae bacterium
TGGTAGCCCTGGTACAAGACGGCTCAGGAGGTAAAGAACATTGCTCAAGCCAGGCCGGATCTCCGTCCTCCCCGCTTCGATTCCGGTAATGGCCTGGTCTACTAATTTCTTTACTGGCATAGCCTTTTGCGCCTTCATCTCTGCCTGAAACTCGTCACGAAAAAGTTTGGTTTCCGTGCCCGGCGGGGCAAGCTCAACAACCGCTACTCTCGATCCTTTGAGCTGCACGCGAAGGCACCGCGTGTAGGCGTGAAGACCGGCTTTTGCCGCGCTATACACCGGCGATAACGGAAAGGGGACGAAGGCCAGCCCGGAGGAGACGTTCACGATGAGCGCTTCGGGGCTTTGCTTCAGGAGCGGCAGAAACGCCTGGACCATCTGGATGGGTCCCCTGAGCGCAACGTCGATCTCTTTGATCACGTCCGTAAGCGCATATCGTGAATTGACATTCAGGTTGCGCATGATTCCAGCGTTGTTGATCAGTACGTCGCAGGTTGGAAAGTCGGCAGCAACCCGCTGTTGAAGCGCAGCGATGTCGTCCGGGTTCGTAGCGTCGCTCTGGAAGGTATGCACCCCTGGCAGGTCGACTTTGGCTCGTCTGAGTTTCTCGGAGTCGAGCCCGGTAATGAGGACTGTGTTGTCGCGGGCGATAAGTTGTCTCGCAAGTTCCAGGCCGATGCCACTTGTACCCCCGGTGATCAGGACCGTTCTGTTTATTAGCTTCATAGTTTCCTCTCATAGATGAATGCAGTATGGCTTCAGA
>CAXTRZ010000401.1:773-2705 GCA_964246715.1 uncultured Acidobacteriaceae bacterium
GGTGAAAGCCGCTCCGAGCAGGAGGGCCGCGAAGACAAGCACTGTCGCGCGGGGCTGCGAATACTCCAGGAAGCGAAAGCAGAGTGCCAGCCAGGCAGCAGCAGCGATCAGGCCCAAGGACACGCCGGGCCATCTGCCGAGTGAAGTCAATCCCTGCTTGATTGCGAAGAGAGCGAGTACGGCAAAGAGAACCTGACCAAGCGCATAGGCGGTGTTCAAGCCGTAGTACAGAGTCGTCTCAGGACCGGGAACGCGTTTTCCACGAAGTACCTGCGAGACCACATCGATGCCGAATTGGAGAAAACCGCTCAGGAGCAGCCAGCCGTAAGCACCATAGAGTAGCCCCGCATGGAGCTTGCTGCCTTGCTGGAGTGTTTGCATCATGTTCCCTCTGAAGACCCCTGAGTTCCGATCTATGTGAGACTATAGGCTCGCCACTCTCTCATGGGAAGTAGGCACTATATTGTTCAATACGCACTAGAAAGAGAGTGTCGCTTATGGCAAAGAAACCACGAACCTCCAAACAGCAGATCGCGCAACTAGAGGCCTATCAAGAATGCGAAGTATCGGCCGAGTCGAAAGACCGCGTCGAGGCGCTTGTGACCGAGTTGATCGGCCGTGTCGCCGACAAATGGACCATGCTGGTCATCGAGGTTCTAACGGAAAAGGGGGAACTGCGCTTCACTCGCCTGCGGGAGTCTGTGCCGGCTGTCAGCTACAAAATGCTGACGCAAACCCTCCGCTCCATGGAGCGCGAAGGGCTCGTCGCGAGGACTGTGCATCCGGTCATCCCGCCTAAGGTGGAGTACCGGTTAACTACGCTCGGTCTAAGTCTCAGTGCTGCTTTCTGTGGCGTCTGGATGTGGGCGGAGAAACACATCGGGGAGGTAGAACAGGCCCGTGGCACATTTGAGCAGAAACGAACTAAAGGATCTTGACGGGATTGGCCACGGTAACGCACCTCTCGTCAGTCGCTACGGTCTGGCCTCGACAGGGTTCGCCCGAACGGCGTGTCAAAACAATGCGACTCACCAGTGCTGATGTGACCGAAGTAGCACGTCTGCTTTTCTAACCTGTTGAGATCAGCGTCGCAAGGAAGACATCCACCTGTAGCTCGACAAGTGTTTCCATGTGTTTGACGTTTTTGGCTGCATCCTTTAGGCCGCGTAGCGAAAACACCATGTTCCGCACGACCTTCTCTACCGGCACTTTGGTCGAATGATCCTCATTCGATATAACTTCAACGAGAAAAAGAATGAAGTCCTCATACATCTGCCGCACGGCCGGAAACCTGAGATCGAACAGATCTTTGGCGTCCGGGTGACGCTCGATCAGCTTAAGACCGTGCGTTGCCCAATCTCCGCAGAAATGATGGAGTTTCGTGCGCAGGGTTTTGAGCCTTGGCAGCATGTCACGGTACTGTCGAATCGTCTGCTGGCTGAGATGCTCGATCACCGATGCAAAAAGATCATCCTTCCCAGGGAAGAGCTCATACAGTGTGGGTCGTGATAACTCTGCCGCGGCTGCAAGCTCGGCCATGGTGGTACGAGCGTATCCGTAGCGCAGGAACACCACGGTTGCTGCCTCAACGGCGGCAGTCTTTCTTGCCTCCATTCCGATTTGGGTGATCTTTTTCGGCATCATGAATCTTTATTCCGACAAGTTGCATCATAATGTCTGAATGTCGTACTTGTATAGCTTGACGGCATCTGCAAGGAGAAGCTTATGCCGGCTGTATTCGTTCATGGAGTCCCTGACACCTTTCGGGTATGGGACCCGGTCCGCAAACATTTATCTCGCCAGGATGTTGTTGCGTTGGCCCTGCCAGGCTTCAACTCGCCCCTTCCGGCAAATTTCAACGCCACAAAGGAAGAATACGCGAACTGGATCATTCGACAGTTGGAAGATATCGGTGGACCGGTCGACCTTGTT
>CAXTRZ010000402.1:0-2702 GCA_964246715.1 uncultured Acidobacteriaceae bacterium
GCGCCATCCCGCCCACCCAGATTATCTTCAACGCCAGCCTTGCCGCCGGCACAGCCACCACCAAGCTGGACAAGAACGCTCCACTTCCCAAGGACAATTACCTCGCGCCGGAGTTCCACACCAAGCCATTCCGCGACTATCGCATCCTCTACACTCTTAGTCCGCACAACGTTGTCTTCACCGCTACGCCCGACGGCTTCCACCACGGCCGCATTGAGTTCGTAGCCGTTCTCTTCAACCAGCAGGGCGAGGCCGTTAACTCCATGGTCAGCACCTCAGAGATGAACCTGAAGAATGACACATATCGCAGAGTCATGCAGGGCAAAGCCCTGTCGATGAACCAGTCCATCGCAATCCCCGTTAAGGGCAACTACTTTCTTCGCCTGGGCGTGCACGACGCCACCGCGGACCATGTGGGCGCTCTTGAGATTCCGGTAGACGAGATCAAGCCTGGCATCGCCGGTGCTGGCCAGACCCTTACACCTTGATCCGCTCCAGCATCTTTCGAGCATCGCTTCCGCATCCACCAGCGCGCCTCTGTTCCCCCTCCAGACGGCTGATCGTCAACGCTTTTAGCGCCGCGATGACCGAGAACTTAAAGATAGGTGGCAAAGCTTCGGAAGCGCATGAAACGTCTTAGGACACCACGTTGTACGCGATATTATCCTTACGCATGCGTAAACCACTTCTTGCCCTGGCCGTCGCCGCCTTCGGCATCGGCACCTCTGAGTTCATCATCATGGGGCTCCTGCCTGACCTTGCGCATGACTTTAACGTCAGCATTCCGAGGGCCGGCATCCTGGTCTCCGCCTATGCTCTCAGCGTCACCTTTGGCTCTCCTCTCGTTGCTCTCGCCCTCACCAAACAGGATCGCCGCCGGGCGTTGCTCATCCTGATGGGCATCTTCACCGCCGGCAACGTCCTCTGCGCGCTCTCGCCCACGTACGCGCTCCTGCTCACCGCGCGTATCCTCACCGCGCTCTGCCACGGAGCCTTCTTTGGTATCGGCAGCATCGTCGCCGCCAACCTGGTTCCGCGCTCAGAGCGAGCTCAGGCCATCGCCCTCATGTTTACCGGGCTCACCCTGGCGAACGTCCTTGGCGTTCCCGCCGGCACCGCCCTTGGCCAATGGCTCGGCTGGCGATTCGCCTTCTGGGCACTTGCTCCCATCGGCGTCATCGCTATCCTTGGCTTGCTCTGGCTCGTGCCTTCGCAGCCAGCGCAGAGCATGCGCCTCACACATGAGTTCCGCGCCGTCATCCGCCCCCAAGTGCAGATCGTTCTTGCCCTCAGCACCATCTCCTCGGTCTCGCTCTTCTGCGTCTTCACCTACATCGCGCCCATCCTGGAGAACGTCACGCACCTCTCTCCACATGCGGTCACGCTCGTGCTCATCGTCTTTGGCGCGGGCATCACCATCGGCAACCTCGCCGGCGGCAAACTCAGCGACTGGAGCCAGTTCGCCGTCCTCCTCGGCGGCTCCGCCTCGCTGATCGCCATCTTTCTTACGCTCCCATTCGCCGAGCTCCATCGCATCCCTGCAGCCATCATGGTCTTCGTCTGGGGCTTCGTCCATTTCGGTACCGGAGCCCCGCTTCAGGCGCGCATCGTTGACCAAGCCAAAGGCGCACCCAATCTTGCCTCCACCCTCAACCAGGGTGCCTTCAATCTTGGCAACGCGCTTGGCGCGAGCCTCGGCGGCCTCGTCCTCACCGCAGGCTATGGTTACCGTCATCTCTCCTTCGTCAGCGCCATCGTGGCGACGTTCGGCCTGCTCCTTAGCCTCCTCGCCCTTTGGATGGACCGCCGCGACCCGCTGCATCCGTCCGATCCTATCTTCGCCCCCTATCTGCAGCCTTGAGCTGCTCCTAAAATCTTAGTTGACAACTTGTCCGCCCTCGGCCTAATCTCCTAAGAACTTAGGAGAAAAGGCCGATGCCCGAACCTGATCCAGAAACCCTCACCAAGCTCGAGCTTCAGATCATGCAGGCCGTCTGGTCGCTCGGCGCCTGCACGGTCGCCGACGTGCAAGCCGCGCTCGAGCAGCAGCTCGCTTACACCACCGTCCAAACCATGCTCAACATCCTAGAGCGCAAGGGCAAGCTCAAACTCAATCTCCGCGGTCGCTCCTTCTTCTACACCGCCGTAGTCTCGGAGGACAAAGCCTCCGGCCACGCACTCCGCGACCTTGTTGACCGCATGTTCGGTGGCTCCTCGGAAGAACTCGTCATGAGCCTCGTCAAGTCCCGCCAACTCGACGCCAAGACCTTGGCCGAAATCAGCCGCCGCCTCGCCAAAGCGGACAAAGGAGAGGAGCGATGAACACCCTTGCCATGCATCTCCTTTCCTACGCCGTCAACGCCCTCTGGCAGATCCCTCTCATCGCCTGCGCCGCCGCGCTCATCGCGCCGCTTGATGCCCGCGCAGTACCCGGGAACCCCGACGTTGCCCGTCATCGCGTCTTGGTCGGAGCCCTCCTGTGCCAAGTCATCCTCCCCGCCTGCGCGCTTTCTCTGAGATCCGCACTCTTCACGCTCAAAGCCATCTTGCTCCCCGCCCACAATGATCTTGCGGAGACCATCCTCATCACCTTCGGCCCCGGCAAAACCTCACCCTATCATCTCCCGCGCGCCGCCGGCCTTACGCTCACCGCCGCCTACCTTGTCACCATCCTCTACTTCTTCCTGCGTCTCCTTCACGGC
>CAXTRZ010000403.1:0-2696 GCA_964246715.1 uncultured Acidobacteriaceae bacterium
TGCCCATTCTCAGTCACGTCCCCTTACAGGATAAGTTGTCCCCAGCCCCGCAAACATCTACGGCCTCTGCGACGAACACAGTAGCGTTCAACCCGAAAGTTGTAGAAAAGCCTCTTCCAGCGCGGAATCCGTGTCTGGACACATGGCATTACAAAAGTCTTACAACGCTCCTCTCTCCGCGCTGGTAGCGTTGTCGATAGAGCAAGGAGAACGAACAAAACACCCATGACACCATCCACTCTCTCCCCCGAATCCGAAGCCACCTCCGCCCCCCAGACCAGCGTCCAGACCAAAGGCTACGCCGCCTTCCAGGCAGACGCCATTGAGACCGCAGAGTTCCTCGAAGCCGCTCAGCAGGAAGAGCTTCAAAGCCTCTCCAACGCCAAGCCCCAACCCTCCGCCGCCCAGGTCCGCCAGCAGGTCAAGCAGGACCTCCGCATGGGCCGCGAATACCAGCAGGGCCGCATCAACTGGATCACCACCATCGTCATGGGCCTCTTCCACGTCGCCGCCTTCGCTGCCCTGCTTCCCGTCTTTTGGGCCTGGCGCAACGTCGCCGCCTTCGCCGTCATGTACTTCCTCGCTATCAATATCGGCATCGGCGTCGCCTACCATCGCCTGCTGACCCACCGCGGCTTCCGCACCCCCAAATGGGTCGAATACTTCGTCACCGCCTGCGGCACCATGGCGCTTGAGGGCGGACCCATCTTCTGGGTCGCCACCCACCGCGTCCATCACCAGAACTCCGACCAGGAAGGCGACCCCCACACCCCCGTCGACGGCACCTTCTGGTCCCACGCCGGCTGGATCCTCTCCGGCCGCGCCATGCACTCGGAGACGGCCCTCCTCGGCCGCTACGCCCCGGACCTCACCAAGGACAAGGGCCACGTCTGGCTCTCGAAGTATCACTGGCTCTTCCTCACCCTTTCCGGCTTCGGCCAGCTTGCCCTCGGCGCAGCCCTCGCCGGCCCCGGCCACCGTGCTGTTGGAGCCATCGGCATGATGCTCTGGGGAACCTTCCTGCGCGTCGTCTGCGGCCTCCACGCCACCTGGTTCGTCAACTCCGCCACCCACCTCTGGGGCGCCCGCCGCTTTGAGACCCGTGACGACTCCCGCAACAACTGGTGGGTCGCCATCCTCACCGGCGGCGAAGGCTGGCACAACAATCACCACGCCCACCCCGTCAGCGCCCGCCACGGCCTCGCCTGGTATGAGTTCGACATCAACTACTACTGCATCTGGGTCCTCTCCAAACTTGGCCTCGCCAAAAAAATCCAGATCGCCAAGTTCGACCCCCTCAACCCCAAGCCCGCCGGCAGCAACTAAGCCGTAAACACGCGAAGCGTCCAGCACCGCACGAAGTGCCGCCTGCCCGGCGTGAGGGCGCACTTCAAAGTAGCAAACAAAGGCCGTCAGCCCACAAAGCTGACGGCCTTTGCGCGCTGTCACATCCTTTCATCCGGGTCGACAATCTCTCGAAGCAGCCTGTCAACATCGCACCGCGCGGCGACAAGACCCATGCGCTCAATTCCCTGCCTGCAGTGCAGTGCAAGATTGCATCTCTCGTCCAATCTTCATAACCCGCATCCTAAATCTTCCCGAACCATATACCCTGTCCCAAGCAGCGCAACACTGCCTCACACTGCACCATACTGCCTTTCCCTGCGTCACACTGCCCCTATGAACTTCAATCGCCGCCGCGGAGCCATCGCCACCTTCATCACCCTCGGCGTCCTGCTCACCGGTCTCGCCATCACCCTCAGCATCCCCTGGATTCTCGCCAACAAGGCCCGCCTCGCCTACAGCATCCTCGGCATCATCCTCTTCGGCATCCTCGCCGCCGGCGTCGTCCTCAACACCGTCTTCCTCGTCCGTGAGGTCCGCCGCAACGAGCGCCAGGACTCCTTCCTCAACGCCGTCACGCACGAGCTCAAAACCCCCATCGCCAGCATCCGCCTTTACCTCGAAACCCTCCAGCGCCGTCCCCTTGATGAAGAACAGCGGCAAAAGTTCTACGCCATCATGCACGCCGACTCCGGCCGACTCCTCGCCACCGTCGAGCAGGTCCTCAAAGCCGGCGAGCTCGGCCAGCGACAACGCCAGCGCAACCGTGAGCCCCTTGACCTCGAGCCCCTCGTCGCCGACTGCATCGCCATCACCCTCGCCCGCCACCACCTTCCGCCGGCTGCGATCACCCTCGCCCCGGTCCCCGGCGCCGTCCGCCTCCGCGTCGCCGGCATCGCGGAAGACCTCCGCACCGCAGTCCTCAATCTTCTCGATAATGCCGTCAAATACTCCCCCAACACCATCGACATCCGCGTCGCCCTCCGCATCACCGGCTACACCAACGCCGCCCTCACCATCACCGACCACGGCCTCGGCATCCCCGAGCGCGAGCTCAAACGCATCTTCCGCCGCTTCTATCGCATCCCCGGCCGCTACGAGATCAAGATCAAAGGCACCGGACTCGGCCTCTTCCTCGTCCGCGCCATCGCCCAGCAGCACGGCGGCACCATCACCGCCGCCAGCCGCGGCGCCAACCAGGGCGCCACCATGACCCTCACCCTTCCCCTCGCCTGACAGCGCACCTCACACATCATGACCCTCTGGAACTCCTTCTTCCTCACCTTCACCGCTCATCAACCCCGTCGGCTCCGCGCTCATCTTCCTCGGCCTCGTCAATGAAGCCGCACCTC
>CAXTRZ010000404.1:0-2695 GCA_964246715.1 uncultured Acidobacteriaceae bacterium
CCCGCGACGTCTATGTCTACTTCGACAACGACATCAAAGTCCACGCCCCCTTCGATGCCCAAGCCCTCGCCGCCAAGGTCGCCGCTCGCCTCCCAGCCGCAGGAACTACATCGAGATCCCCAGCACCGGATGCGGCTCATACGGCTCTTCCAGCCACTTGATCTCGCTCGCCTCCAGCTTGATCGACATCGCCGACAGCGCATCCTCCAGTTGATACATCTTGCTCGCCCCAATGATCGGCGCCGAAACCCCCGGCTTCGCCAGCATCCACGCCAACGCCACCTGCGCGTTCTTCGCCCCGCGAGCCTCCGCCACCTCGCTCAGCCGGTCCACGACGGTAAAGTCGCTCTCCCGGTAATACAGTTTATGCGCAAACGCATCCGTCCGCGCCCTCGCCGTCTCCGCCGCCGCCTTATCCTCATTCGCCTTCCGATTCCCAGCCAAAAACCCCCGGGCCAGCGGACTCCACGGAATCAGCCCAACTCCCTCCGCCACACACAGCGGATTCATCTCCCGCTCTTCCTCGCGATACACCAGGTTGTAGTGGTTCTGCATCGTCACAAACTTCGCATACCCATGCTTCGCCTGCGTCTCGAGCATCTTCAAAAACTGCCACGCATACATGCTGGACGCCCCCACATACAGCGCCTTCCCCGCTCGAACCACGTCGTTCAGCGCCTCCACCGTCTCCTCAATCGGCGTCTCCGCGTCGAACCGGTGAATCTGGTATAGGTCTACATACTCCGTCCCCAGCCGCTTCAGGCTCTTATCGATCGAGTCCATAATGTGCTTCCGCGAAAGCCCCTTATCGTTCACCCCGTCGCTCATCGCGTTGTACACCTTCGTCGCGATCACCACCTCCTCGCGCCGCGCAGCAAACTCCTTCACCGCCCGCCCGGTAATCTCTTCGCTCACCCCCAGCGAGTAGATATCCGCCGTATCGAAGAAGTTGATCCCCGCCTCAAACGCCCGCCGCAGCAGCGGCTCACTCTCATCCCACTCCAGCACCCACTCCCGCCAACTCTTCGCGCCATACGTCATCATCCCCAGCGCAATCCGCGACACCTTCATCCCTGTCGTACCCAGCCTCGTATACTCCATCCATCCTCCGCGTCGCGGTCAGCCGCGCAACTCGCTCCCATGAGACGCACTTCATCCCCAAAGAGTTCCAGAAGAACCTGACGTCTCCCTCAGCCAAAAGCCGTTCCACCAGCTTCTCAATGCGTTCATCGATCGTCATGGTGTGCTCCTCGCTTGCGAACGACAGCTCTCACCCTTACCGAATCTGTACCAGCTCCGCCTCCTCATGCTTCGCCCCCGGAGGATGATTGCTGAACACCTGCGGCGCCCGCCAGTGGTCGATATAGCTCACCTGGTGCACGCAGCTGATCGTGCAGTTCGGCGCGCACCCCTTCTCCGTCAAAAACTCCCGCTTTACATCCGCTCGCTTGTACTCCGCCAGCGGCACCCCCGGAAATCCCCGCTGCTGCGAGCAGTAATGCACCAGCCCGAACTCGCAGATGTACAAGTACCGTGCCCCCGCTCGGCACCGCCAGTCGTTCGGCTTGCCATTCGCAATCGCCTCCTGAAAATGATTGAACCGCGAGTAGCTCCGCCGCGTTAGCTTCCTCACCCGGTCCCACACCGTCCGCTCCGCATCCCCCAGCGGCTTCAACTGCCCGCTCCCGTCATGGATAATCCCAATCGTCGAGCTGAACCCCAGCGCCAGCGCCCGTTCGCTCACCGTCAACGCATCCTCCGGCTTCGCAATCCCCCCGCCCACCACAGAGTTGATGTTCACATGAAACTCCGCATGAGCGGCGAGCATCTTCAGCTTCGCATCCAGCACCTTCAGGCTCTTCTTGCTCACCTCATCCGGCATCACGTTGTCGATCGAAATCTGCATATGATCGAGCCCCGCCTTATTCAGCCGCTCAATCCGGTCCGGCATCAGCAGGTACCCGTTCGTGATCATCCCCGCAATCGCGCCCGTCTTCCGTATCCTCGCAATCACCCGGTCCAGCTCCGGATGCAGCAGCGGCTCGCCCCCGGAGATCGTAATCACGCTCGTCCCCAGCCGCCCCAGCTCGTCTATCCGCCGTTCCATCTCCTCGATCGCCACCGGATCGCTCGTCTGGTCGAACTCATTGCAGTATGTGCACGCCAGGTTGCAACGACGCATCGGCACAATATGCGCCATGTACGGGTGCCCCGTATCCAGCAGCGCAGACCCGATCGACCCCAGCTCCCGCATCTTCCGCGTCGCCGCGATCAAACGCCGCCGCGCCGTACCCCTCTTAGAGACCAGCCGCGCGTCCGGCGCCCTCTCCATCGTTTCAGCCATCTCTGAAGTATAAACGTCCAGACCTTACAACTTCATCAACCGAGCTAGCACTCCTGGCTCCTGCGCCCCATCCACGCTTGACCGCCGCTTCCCATCTGCCATCAGCGTCAGCGTCTTCTCCGCCTTATCCCGCATCACCACCACCGTTACCGGCCGCCCCTTGGCCTCTTTGATCAGCTTCGTCCACTGGCTCAGGCTGTCCACCTCCCGCGCATTCGCCTTCACCACCACGTCCCCTGCACGCATCCCCGCCATCGCTGCCGGGCTGTTCGGCTCGATGCTCCGCACCAGCAACCCGCTCCCCGCCTGTACCCCAAAGAACCCCGCCAACTGCGGCCCCATCTTCTCCAG
>CAXTRZ010000405.1:0-2693 GCA_964246715.1 uncultured Acidobacteriaceae bacterium
ATCCAACCCTCCACCCTCGTAGACCTCAACGGACAACGGACAACAGACAACAGACAACCTGCCTTCAGTCCCGCCACCTTCTTCTCCGCCCTCCTCAAGCAGCTCTACCTCGATCAGTCCTACGTTCCCCGCGCCATCTACGTCCCCGTCGACTTCCCCGACCGCGCCCTCCTCGCTGACGCCCTCTCCGAGCGCACCCGTCACCGCATCGAGCTCGCCGCCCCCCAGCGCGGCGACAAGCGCTCCCTCGTCGACCTCGTCTGCCAGAACGCCCGCCAGTCTTATGACCAGCGCTTCCGCGTCCTCCAGCCCACCAAAAAGCTCATCGTCGACACCCTCCAGGACCTCCTCAACCTCCCCGAACCCCCCAAACGCATCGCGTGCTTCGACATCTCCCACATCCAAGGCGCAGAAACCGTCGCCTCCATGGTCGTCTGGGAAGACGGCGCTATGAAGAAGTCGGATTACCGCAAGTTCCAGATCAAAACCGTCACCGGCAACGACGACTTCGCCTCCATGCGCGAAGTCATCCAGCGCCGCTATAAGCGACTGCAGGACAGCAAAGAGCCCTTCCCGTCCTTGGTCCTCATCGACGGCGGACTAGGCCAGCTCTCCGCCGCCTACGCTGCCCTGGAAGAGATCGGCGTAACCCTCCAGCCCCTCGCCAGCATCGCCAAAAAAGAAGAGATCATCTACGTCCACGGCCAGGAGGACGACCCCATCGTCCTCGACCGCCGCTCCCCCGTCCTGCACCTCATCCAGAAGATCCGCGACGAATCCCACCGCTTCGCCGTCACCTACCACCGCAAGCGCCGCCAGATCCGCGACCGCATCTCCGAGCTCGACGACATCCCCGGCGTCGGCCCCCGCACCCGCCAGCGCCTCGTCGAGCACTTCGGCTCTGTCCGCGCCCTCAAACAATCCGCCACCCAAAACCCCGACGCCCTCCTCGCCGTCGTCAACTCCGCCACCGCCAAAAAGATCCGCGACCACTTCGCCCCCACCGCAGAAAACTCCGAACTGGTCCAACTCATCTAAGACTGCCCGCAGACCGTCTCTCGCTTCTGGTGAACCAGCCAGCCCTGTGTTAGCTTTTTCAAAGCAATTTTGATTCAGGAGGAGATGCAAGGAACGAAGTCATCAAAACAAGCCTTCCCTCTCTCCTCGCGATCTCAGTTCCATCTCTCATAGTCCTTGTCGGCATCCTGCTGAACCAGCGTGCCGTCGACAGCCTTCGTGCCGATCTGCGCGACCTCAAGACAGAAGTGAACACGATGCGCTACACCTTCCACAATGACATCCTCATGCTTCTGCAGCGAAACACAGATAAGGACAACCGTATCAGCGTGCTGGAAGAGAGATCGAAGCCGAATCGTTAAGCTCCATAGACATCAGCGGCTTAGCCCACTCAGACATACCCTGCCGCACCCTCCGGCATCCATCTCATATGCCTAATCGCAAAAGCGTCGTCCTCTCCCTCGTTCTGACCTTCTTCTTTGGCCCCTTCGGTATGCTCTACAGCACCGTCACCGGAGCCATCGTCATGCTCATCCTCTACGTCGCCCTCGGCATCCCCACCCTCGGCTGGGCCATCGCCGGCCTCCACCCCATCGCGATGATCTGGGGCGCCTACGCCGCCCACAACGCCAACCAATAACCCTCTACTCGCGCCGTGCCAATCTGCCTCACAGCAACTGCGTATGAATACCATCAATGAACTTAATGCCGGGAACATGCAGATTCTGCAACTGCTTATCTGCCGTAAGAAACAGATCGATCCCGTAAGCAGCCGCGCAGGCAAGATGGATGGAGTCCGCTGCTGAGGTTCGATGCTTTGCCCGAATCCATCCAAAGCTATCGCTCGCCTGTAGATCGAACGGCAACACCTTGATCCCTGCGCTTAGCATCCCGTTCCGAACCCGTCGTGCGTCCTCAATCGTCTTATCACGATGTACTCCAGCCAGTAATTCGCCCAAACTCAAGGCGCTCGTGCAAATCTCATCGGCCCGTTCCAGCGAACGCGCACGTAAGTAACGTGCGCGCTGACTGAACGGTGAATCGTCTTGCAGCAAATAGATGAAGAGCATCGTATCCCAAAAGATTCGCGTCATGAAGCCTGCTCTTTATCCATCCTGATGTTTCGGATAAAGGTGTCTACCCCCTCGCAAAACGCGCCCTTCAGAATCCCGGCAAGTTCCAGCAAGGGATCAGTCTTGTTGCCTTCACCCTTGCCATCATCACGTTGAACTAAACCATCTGCCAACCGGTAATGCACCACGACCGTGCGACTTTGCTTCGATGGCGGTCCATCAACGCTTTCGATCTCTAGTCCGTGTTCGCTCAAAAGCTTCTTACCCTGCAGCACCTCACAGATCAAAGGGGTGCGACCTCTCGGGAAATCTGCTGTTGCCTCAGCGGCCTTCAGTACATCTCGGACTTTAATGGACAGACGAACTTGCCCCGCCCTAAGAGCCGGACGCACATACTGCTCTGATACAAGTTGTCGAATCCGATCGCTCTGTTTGATGGGAGCCATGCGCACCTCCAATGTAAAGCTAGCAGGATAGCCACAAAGAAGCCAGCTAGCTAGCTCCTTTTTCATCCCCATTCACGTCAGCTTCCTTGCACACATCTCGGTGCAATCAAAGCCCAAGGTCACACGAGACCACTACGCCCGAAGACTCCTACCCATC